>JBHHVC010000363.1:0-1564 GCA_046754125.1 Candidatus Zixiibacteriota bacterium | reverse complement strand
GGAGGCCTCGTGAATTCTCTTCTGGGCTTCCCCCAATCTCTTTCAGTTTTCTGGATAATACTAGGTTTTGGGGTTGCCGTAGGTGTCGGTCTTGTGTCGGGCATATACCCTGCTGTCAAGGCGGCTCGTCTGGATCCGATTGAGGCACTTCGTTACGAATAGCCCGGAACCGGATTTCTGATTTTATATTGCGGTCGCTCGGCCGTCTATACTACATTGGAACAGGTCAGTTGGCCTACTGTTAAACAAGTAATGGCAATGAAACGAATATCAGCAACATTTGTACTATTCGCATTGATGCTGCTGGCAGCGGTCCAGCCCTCTATTGGGCAAGTCACTAACTTCAGAGAGGTCTATTCGCTGACGCAGAGAAACGTCCTGTTTGAGTATGCCGTATTCGCTACAGATCAGCCCGACAATCTGCGACTGGAACTATACTACCAGTTCTACAACAATGCGCTTGAGTTTTCCGAAGCAAGTGGCACATATGAAGCGGAGTATGAAGTACGTATCAACGTACTGGACAAGAACAAGGATCGCGTAGGCACGTTTGAAAAAGAGCGTAAGATCACTGTCGCTACCTTAAGACAATCTCGATCTGATGTCGACTTTCGATCCAATCAGTTCACTGTGGAACTCCCGCCAGGAAAGTATCGTGCTGAATTGACTCTCGCCGATACGCGATCCGGTAAAGTCTACGCTCGGGATCTGAAGTTCCGGTTGAAAAAACGCGATAACAGGCTGCCAGTTTTGTCCGATATGGAATTGGTCCTTGCTGCCGGTCCGTCCGGCGAGGACACAACCGCCTTTGACAAAAACGGGCTGACTTTGGTGCCATCGGTGGCTGCCGAGTTTGGTGGCAGCAACGACGAGATGGCTAATCGAGTGATGTTTTATGTAGAAGTGTACGATGGCAGCGACGAAGTCGACAAGGTGCGGATGGAAACTGTTATTCGCAAGCGCAAGCGGGAGATGGTATACCGCGATTCTCTCTGGCTGGACATGGCCATGTCCCCTCACAGGCAGTTGCGAGAAATCTCGATAGCTGACTTGCCGCCCGGACTATATGACCTGGAGGTTACGCTCAAGGGGAGGCGCAACAAAAGGTTGGACAGACGCCGCAAGGAGTTCACCGTTGTCTGGTCGCAGGATGCGCTTTTGCAGCACGATTACGACAAAGCCATTGACCAGCTCGAGTATATTGCGCAATCCGATGAAATCAAGGCGCTGCGCAAGGCAGTGTCGCCTGAAGAGAAGCGTGCCGGCTTTGATGCCTTCTGGGAGGATCGAGACCCCTCGCCAGGTACGCTAGTCAATGAAACCAAGAATGAGTTTTATCGGCGTGTTCGGATTGCAAACCTCCACTTTGGGCACATGCGCCGGGACGGGTGGCGCACCGATCGCGGGCGGATTTACATCCAGTACGGCGAGCCTGACCAGGTGGACGACAATCCGTTTGTCGAAGACGGACCGCCTTCTCAGCAATGGCACTTCTACCGGGGCGGGCGCTACCGCCGGTTCACTTTCCTGGATTCACATTTTGATGGAGATTACCGTCTCGTTT
>JBHHVC010000362.1:0-1588 GCA_046754125.1 Candidatus Zixiibacteriota bacterium | reverse complement strand
AATTGCCAGGCACAGTGTGCAACAAAGGGCAACAATGGACTTATGTCTGCTCATGATATTCTCCCCATACCTTGCGAAATCGATCTGATATTTCGCCGACCGTAGCATATGCCTCGACAGCATTGATAACCAACGGCACGACATTTCCACCATCACGAGCTACAGATTCCAAGCTATCCAGAGACTGTTTGACAGACGTTTTGTCTCGTTGCTTTCTCACCGCCTGCAGCCGCTCGCACTGCAACCGTTCCAGTTTTGGATCGATTCTCAGCACCTCCGGTACCGATGGAGCCTGTGACTCAAACTTGTTCACACCGACTATGACTGTCTGCCCGCTCTCAGTGTTCTTCTGGTGTGTGTATGCCGACTTACCGATTTCTCCGCTGAAATAGCCGTTTTCCACGCAAACAATAGATCCACCCATAGTATCAATGTTTTCCATTTCATCCCGAGCCTTCTTGTCCAATTGCTCTGTAAGGTATTCAACATAATGCGAACCTGCAAGTGGGTCGGCGGTGCGTGTCACCCCCGATTCATGGGCGATGACCTGTTGGGTTCGCAGGGCTATTTCGGCAGCCTTTTCCGTAGGCAAGCCCAGCGCTTCGTCGAAGGAATTAGTGTGTAATGATTGTGTTCCCCCCAAAACTCCGGCCAGCGCTTGCAGCGTTGTGCGGACGATATTGTTCTCCGGCTGCTGCGCGGTCAGCGTTGATCCTCCCGTTTGTGTGTGGAACCTAAGCATCATGGATTTCTCATTCTTTGCGCCAAATTTCTCACGGACCACCGAGGCCCAGATCTGACGGGCGGCACGAAACTTTCCAACCTCCTCGAACAGATCGTTGTGGGACGCGAAGAAAAAAGACAGGCGAGGAGCAATGGTATCTATATCCATCCCTGCATCAAGGGCCGCCTGAACATATGCGATCCCGTTCGACAGGGTAAACGCGATTTCCTGCACAGCAGTTGCCCCAGCCTCCCGCATATGATAACCTGAAATGGAGATCGTGTTGTATCTGGATAAATGGTTATTAGCATAGGCAAAGATATCAGTGACGATCTTCATCGACGGGCGCGGTGGCAGAATATAGGTGCCGCGCGCTATGAACTCCTTCAGGATATCGTTTTGTACTGTACCTCGAAGAGCATCTTCCGCCACTCCCTGTTTCCTGCCGACTGCTATGTACATGGCAAGCAGTATCACGGCAGTCGAGTTGATAGTCATCGAAGTCGACACCTCCGACAGGGGGATGCCGTCGAAAAGAACTTCCATATCCTGCAACGAATCGATGGCCACGCCTGTGCGTCCGACTTCGCCACTTGCCAAGGGATGATCGGAGTCGTAGCCGATCTGTGTCGCCAGATCAAAAGCCGCTGACAATCCGGTCTGACCTCGCTCCAGCAGATACTTGAAGCGGCGATTAGTTTCTGCCGCTGTGCCAAAGCCTGCATACTGGCGCATCGTCCAGCACCGTTTGTTATACATGTTGGGATATATTCCTCGCGTGAACGGATACTCCCCCGGGCGCGGATGCTCCTGAACGTCGTTACAATTATCGGAACGTTCAATAACCGGTGGGACCTCGATCCC
>JBHHVC010000361.1:0-1589 GCA_046754125.1 Candidatus Zixiibacteriota bacterium | reverse complement strand
ACTCTACTCTATACCGAACCATTTCGTTCAAGTTGAACCGTATCGCACACAGAATTTCATAGCCACAATCACATCCACAGAGGCGGTCGTTACGTCTGGGTCAACGGGTATTGGGTGAAGAAGAAAGCTGGCTTCGTGTACGTTCAGCCGCACTGGCAACACACGGCACGCGGCTACGTATTTGTGCCCGGACATTGGGCAAAGAAGTAGATCAAACGCGCATCAGGTGTGCTGGTGGACGCGAAGCCCTCTCGGTGATAAGAGAGGGCTTTTTTTTAGAAGGGCAGCATGTGTCTGTCAACAAGTATGACGTACCAAGAACTTTGGATAACCGAAGGTAAATCATCCTACAAACAGCTTGCGCGGAAGCGAGACACTCTGTACTTTCCTATCATGAAAACTGACGAACTCACCAAACGGCTAGCATCTTACCCGGAGGTTGCAGCTGCTTACCCGTTCGGGTCCGCGGCAAAGGGGAAGGACGGCCCATTGAGCGATATCGACCTGGCACTTCTCCTCCGGTATGACACAGATTTTTCCCGAACCCAACTTCTGATTTGCAATATCTGCTCCGACATCCAGGAGTTGTTTCAACGTGAAGGCGATGTCAAAATAATCAACAAATCGATGACCTGCCGCTGGTGCACGAGACTTTCTCATTCGGTAGCTTGATCTTCGAACGCGACCGTGATTACCACCGTTAGTTCCGTGGTCACAAACTAAATGAATACCTCGATTTCCAACCGGCGTTTGAGCTCGTGATGCAAAACTACCAGGAATTCTTGGAACATGGTAAGACAGCATGTGATTAGCAGAAAAAAGAATCTCGAAGCCCCCAAAATGCAGCAAAAAAACCGCGGTCGCGTCGGAGACTCACGTCTCTCCGTCGGGATACCAGGTCAGGCACTTTCCCCGTGTGTGCCAGTGTCTATATTGTCACAATACCAGTTTGCAAAAGGCCCGGAACGGCGGCAGCAATCTTCGATCAAGCCGGACCACCATACTCCCGATAGTAAGCCCTCTGGATCAGTTGGTTCTCCTCACTCTCATGCTTTCGAAGGGCAACGATGATTTCATTCAGGTCAGAGCGCACGGACTGCAGGACCTCAGAGTTTCTTTCTCGCATGGCCCTCATCGTAGCTGTCAATCGATCCAGGTCAGCGGCAATCTTCTCATGCTCAGCCTTTAGGTCATCAACCTTTCTCAGCGATTGCGGCGAGATTTTGAGAACGTCGCGCATGAAACCGCCTTCCTCTTCAAGATCAAAGTGCTTGAGCAGTCGATTTTTGAAATCGCGTAATTGCCAGACAAACTGCAGGCGCCACTCGCCAAAATCGCTATTCATCTTTTCCTGCATGGCAAACATGCTTAGCGCACCCATTTCCTGTTTCAACAGGATATGTTCGTCCTCTACTTGCGTGACCACAGTAGGTTTAGATTTCGTCATAATTGGCCTCCATTGTTAATGTTGAAATGCTCCGGCTGCCGTTCACTCGGCTAAAGTCGGCGACAGATCAGGCAGGATACTGTCCGCGAATTTACACTGAAGGGCGTGCAGGGCAATGCTCTCGGCCACTTCTAGTGAGATA
>JBHHVC010000360.1:0-1608 GCA_046754125.1 Candidatus Zixiibacteriota bacterium | reverse complement strand
ACCGCTGTCGGCGTCTGCCTTCTGTCGCTGACGTATTTTCTTCCGCGCGGCTTTGTTGAGCAGTACAACTATCTTGAGCGTTCCTTTGTCATAAAAATGCGCACGATGGCCACAAATATCAGGACTTCGGACAGCAGCAATTTTTCCGTCGCCCTGCCTACTATTGGAGTATTCGGATTCGAGTTGATGGGGCACCGGATCATAGATCTGGTCGGCCTGACAGATTCGACAATTGCGCGCCATTCTGAAGAGCCAATCCCGGGGATGAAAACAACGTGGAAAGAACAAAAGCACAACTCCGCCTATGTTCTCTCGCAGGAGCCAGACTATATCCAGTTTTCCACCGGGATCAAACCGTCGGCTCCGGCCGAGCGGGCGCTTGTGCTTTACCCCCAGTTTCAGCAGTCCTACCGATCAATTGGGTGGTATTTTTCTATCGACCCGAATCGGCAAGGGGTCATACACTCTGTGTTCAAAAAAGTGAGACCACTTATAGGGGAGTTGAAGCCGACCTACCCGGTAGATTTTGTCGAAAACTACAAATTGGGACTGGATGCTGCTGTAGCTGGTGATTTTGCTACCGCCGTGCAGTTCTACGGTCGTGCACTAAAGGCATCTCCCAAACCTTACTACGTCAATTTGCTGGCCAACAGGGCCTATTGCCATATGATGTTGCAGCAGCACGACAAGGCTCAGGCCTTGTTGGAGTATATCCTCTCGACGGACTCTCTCGTATATGAGGCGCACCAGTATCAGTACTTTTACTCAAACATGGCGGGGGACTCGGCCAGTGCTGCCTATCATCTCTCCTGGCTTGAGAAGCTGGTGCCGTGGTATGTTCCCAGGATCAAGATGCTGGCTGCCCGTCAGACCCAATCCAGCCAACGGCCGAGGCGATGAATTGGTTCTGTTCGAAATAAGTTGACAGATAATGGTGCCGATATATATTAGAAAACTCTAAGGCGGGAATAGCTCAGTTGGTAGAGCACCACCTTGCCAAGGTGGCTGTCGCGAGTTCGAGTCTCGTTTCCCGCTTTTATCTGGGCGCCATAGCCAAGTGGTAAGGCAGAGGTCTGCAAAACCTTTATTCCCCGGTTCAAATCCGGGTGGCGCCTGTTATTCTCAACCCCTTAAAACGTAGACTGATAGCGAGTTTGCTCCTGTTCATAGGGGAAAACGACGCTCGATAAAGTCTGCCAAGTTACGCAGGGATATGCCGAATCGGGGCAATTCTGCCCCGGTCAGAATCTCAGGGACTCCACGGCTTCTCGCCGAGCGTCTTCATAAACTTGATGGCGTCGGCTTCACTTTGAAATCGCCGCCGCTTTCGCCCACCCCGGCCGGTCCACGTGACGTGCCAGCCTGAACCTTCTTTTGACAGGGAGGGCATGGGTCAGTCTTTCGTCCCTCAACTAGTCTCTGGTCTTGGTCAACTGTTTGTCGTAATCTCTGATCGTACTCTTTGCCAGTATCTCGTGGATCGCCGCAAGCGTGTCCCCGCTGTGCATGAGTGACTTATGAATCTGTTTCTGTCGACTCAATATGGCGAATGGGAGAAACGTCCAGAATAGTCCAAGTATGCCTCCAAAGATTATTACGAACAGCATC
>JBHHVC010000359.1:0-1658 GCA_046754125.1 Candidatus Zixiibacteriota bacterium | reverse complement strand
CAGGATGACCTCGCGCCGGACGGTGCTGGTCCACAAGGGCGGGTAATGCCGGTTCCCAGATGTCACCAACCTCGGCTGATCGTCTCCACTTTCACTACCCCGAAGAGAATACTCTTGACTGGGCTCCCATAGCAGGCAAATCCGATGTTTTCGTGCGAGATTGGTGAACTCCTGGCTTCACCGACCGGCTCATATTGCCGACACCCTGAATATGGACAGGGGAAAGCTCTCAAAAACAGCCCACATCGAAAAGTTCAAACGGTGTCCTTGCTGCAAAGTCTGGATGTCGTCGATCGAGATTATGGAGGATCCATCGATAGAAATCGAAGGAATGGGGATGGGGGATAACGGTAGTGTCAATCTGTTTTTCTTTACCCATCGGCGACAGAACTGCAACACCACTTTTGCTATTCCAGCAGAATCTCTTGAGCCCTTCATAGACGAGGAAATCCCGCCCGAGATTCTCATGGGAACGAGCGACTGTGAACATCGTTGTATGCATATCTGTGACTTGCAGGTTTGCAGCCAACCGTGCCGGTATGCCACCTTCCGTCGCTTTCTAGTGAAGATACTTGCACGAAAACGCGAGCAAATGTCGAATTCAGTTTAGGGCGGATCATTCCTCGATAACAGTAAAGGTCGTATTTCCATACTTCCGCCGCTGCATAATCTTCCAGTCGTCAAACGCGATTTTGTCCGATTCACTTGTGTCGTGCTGACATACAATCATTCCACCCGCTTTAAGAACAGGATGCTCTCGCAGGGCAACCAGCGTGCGATCAATCAAACCCAGATATTGCGGTGGAGCAATCATGATCAGGTCAAATCGTTTGCCGTTTTGCGCCAGGCGGGGAACAGCATCAAACACATCGGCGCACAGGCAGCGAAGTCGATCCGCGATATCTAACGCGCTCGCCTGAGTGTTGATGCTCTCTGCAAGTCGCCCCTCCAGCTCGACTCCGATTGCGGAGCCAGCACCGCGCGAGACAGCCTCGAATAGGTAGGAACCGGTGCCACTAAAGAGATCGAGATAAGTAGACTCGGTCAAGTATGGTGCGAGAAAGTCGAAAACTGCTCTGCGCAAACGGGTTAGCGGAGGGCGTGTAACCCCCAAGTCGGGCGCACTGAGTTGTCTGCCCTTCAGTTCACCTGCGATGATGCGAAACTGAAATCGGCGTTGTCGATGCGAAGTCATGTTAACTGTTCACATTCTGCACACGGCATGATGTTTTTTTTCGATTCGACAATAATACAACTGCTTTGCCCGGTCGACAATAAAGACGAGATAATACTTGTAAAACAAGCTATATCAGTGCTATTGTGAGGTATGGGCATGCCGGTCAAGTTCGATAGTTCCAAAGAACTGATTGATTTCACACAGCTTCAAACCATGCTCCGCGACAAAGGCTATAGCGCCGTGTGTGGTGTCGATGAAGTCGGGCGCGGTCCTCTTGCCGGACCGGTGGTGGCTGCTGCGGTGATTATGCCGGGCGAGGTCACTATTGATGGTCTGACCGATTCCAAGAAACTGTCTGCCGCCAAACGCGAGCAGCTCTTCGAGCAGATTGTTCAGATGGGGCTTGTCTGTTCGGTTGGCATTATGGATAACGAGTGTATCGACCGCGTAAACATACTTAAGGCCTCATTGCTCGCTATGC
>JBHHVC010000358.1:0-1670 GCA_046754125.1 Candidatus Zixiibacteriota bacterium | reverse complement strand
TAGGGCACTGCCCAGTGCGTTTCCAAATTGATAGAATCCCCGCACCGATTCTCGAAGGACCCTGAAACCAAAACCCCACAGGAGTCTGCCGAGAGTGAGATTGGACATCAATACTCTTCGAGTCTTGCCGATGGTCAGGAGAGGCTGATAAAAACGCTGAACGCAAAGGAAAGACGGATGCAGAAGAAAGACTATAGATGCACAGTAGTGACAGTACATTTACTGCTGTGTGCTTTGGCTGGAATAGCTTGTTTGAGTTGCGGGAGTTCGGGCGATTCTACCGGCTCAACTGGTAATGTGATAACCGAAACCTCAGGGCAGATTATCTATAGCCGATCTCGTGATGCCGCCGGCAAAGTTGCGCCAATATTATCTGAGGGTTCCGGTTTCGATGCCAGAGATGTTGACAGCCCGGCTATGGCCATTGATAAAGGCCGTGTAGCAAAGGACAAGTTCATGCTGTTCTACGAGGCTCAGGATGCGGGCGGCACAAACACTATTGGCTTGGTAACGTCAAATGAAGAGGATTTCGCTCTTCTCATAGTCGGAAGGACGCGGGTGATTGACCTTGGTCCTCCCGGAAGTGGATATGAAACCGGCGCCACTGATCCTACTGTCGTGGTTGATACACGACCGACCGAAGTCACCCGAAGGTGTAAAATCTGGTTTGAAGGTCGTAACGGCTCAGCCAGCACGATCATATATGCCACTTCCGTAGACGGTCTCGCCTGGACAGGGTTTACACCTTGTACCGGATTGGCGCCAACATTTGGCCAGATTCGAGTTGCCGATCCGAGTGTCGTGCTCGACGGCTCTACCTACAAAATGTGGTTTGAAGCAATAAATAGTACGCGCTCGGGCAGAGACGGCGCCGCCGTGATTGGCTATGCGGAATCCTCAGACGGCATCGCCTGGACCATCAAGGACGCCGCCGGCAACAGTGGCAACGCTGCCGGTCCTGTGTTCGTTCAGGGGAATGGGAATCAGTTCGATGCCTACAGCGTAAACGCACCGTCGGTGATGATCGATACATTGCTTGGCCCGGGCGCGTCGGAGCGCTACAAGCTGTGGTATGAAGCAGCAGATCTCTCGACGGATGTACAAAACACCATCGGCTATGCTACCAGTAGCGATGGTCTTTCTTGGAGCCGTGCGACATTGCCAATTCTGGCTCCAAGCTCGGACAACAAAGTACCGTTACCGTTTGATTCTGGTGACCTTGAGCACCCTACGGTGGCGATTATTCCGACTATCCCGTCCAATGTGGAAGGACATTTTCTTCTTTGGTATACCGGCGACGGTGAAGGGGGAGCTTCTCCAAACCGAATAGGATTGGTTAAGGGGAGAACCCCGTAACTGAACCTGAATGGACAAGTATCCGTGTCATGCTGCCGTTTTCAAAGTGGTTTTCGCGAATACGCAGAAATCCTAGCATAGATAAGTCGCTGGGAGTGAAACTGGGGCAGCCTGTTTTCGCTGCGTAATCCGTCAGCCAATTGAGAAACTCGTTTTGCAGGGCACAGTACATTTCAGGTGCGGGCGGTCAGGCCTGCTGAAAAGAGAAATACCCATGCCCACCCTGATCACAACGCCAACAATTATCAAAGCTGCCGGTCAGCCACCAAAGGAAATCCGAGAGCACATTGGCAGAGTCAATTCTGATTCCGAGG
>JBHHVC010000357.1:0-1692 GCA_046754125.1 Candidatus Zixiibacteriota bacterium | reverse complement strand
GCCAGCAGTTCATAGTTGTATTGCCCGTCCCTGAGCGGAATACTTGGTTTGCCTTTCCTGGCTTTTAAGATAGCTGACGAGCTCGACAGGTAGAACCCCTTGTCCGTGATGATAACAGCCAGGTCGAGTTTCTTGACCCGCTTCTTCTTTGACTGTCGCGCCATGGCCGCTTCCGCCGCCGTGGCTGGCGGCAGGTTGAGCTCGATCACACTGATCTTTATCAACTGTACCGAAGTCAGCAGCAATGGGATGAGCACGACCATGAGATTCATGATCGGTGTCATGTCCGGCTCCGACCCCTCGGACGCCATTCGAGTTCGTCGACGTGAAGGTTTGTAAGCCATGACGCTAGTTGTTCCCCGTTAGCAGATTGATGAGCTTGACCGTGTGTTCGTCGATCTCGTCGATGATTCTGACAGTCTTGTTGTGTATAAATGTGTAGATGGTGATCGCCGGGACCGCAATGGCCAGCCCCAGTAGTGTGGTGTTCATGGCTGTTGAAATACCCGCTGCCAGAAACGCTGACTTTTGGGCGGCATCGTAGCCGGCCTCAGAAACAGCGTTGAACGCCAGAATCAGGCCGTAGATGGTTCCCATTAACCCGATGAGGGTGGCAACGTTGCCCACCATCGCCAGAAAACCGGTACGTTGCTGCAGTTTCGGAATCACCTCCAGCGTACCTTCATCGACGGAGTTCTGAATCGCGCGAAAATCGACACTTTTGGATTTGCTGCCGACTACACTTTCCAACCCGGATTTTATCACTCGTGGCAGGGCTTTGTCTTTAGCGGAGTCACACAGGGCAACCGCTTCCTTGTATTTCTTTGCTGTCACAAGGGAGCGAATTTCCGCCATAAAAGCGGTCGAGTTGATGTTCGATTTGACCCAAATATAGTATGCTCTTTCCAAAGCGATGGCGACCATGAAAGCTGCTGCTCCCAGTAGCGCCCACATAAAAATCCAACCTGATGCGCTCGGACGAAAGTATTCGAAAATCTCAAACATGATTTCACTCCTTTACTTTGATCTGTTTTCCACTAGCAACGTCATTTCTTCCGTCTCTCAACCATTCCCACTAATCAGCCTTTACTGCAACACTTCTTTCAGGACCTTCTTTAGATTGTTGACTTTTTTGACCGATTCGAACTCCTCGTCAAACAAGGAATGTTTGTCAGGCAGGGCGCGAAGTTCACGGTCGAAGGTCCTCTCTTCATATTCTACTGCTCCAAAGTCAGAAGTCAGGCGATTGCGAAGGATGGTTACATTTGGTTTCTCCACTACGCCTTCGATCTGAATTTCATCCAGGATCAGCTCGCCGGAGTTGCGTGACTTCGTCGAATCGCTGGCACTCACAGGTTTTTTGTCCTGAGCCGACAGGCGACCGCACCAGGTCACGGCAAGCAACAACACCAAAATAGTCATCCATTTTTGCATGCGAGCGTCTCCTTGAATTCTATTCCGACAGCCGGTCAGCGTCACTTTTCTTTTCTATCTCGCCGGCCTTGTCCGTGAAGATCAGGCCGCCTTCCTGCAATGCAGACCAGTTCGCGACACTCTTGACTCTCAAAAGTGACTCCAGTCCGGTGTTGCTCTTGCCACCGGTGACCGCGATCGCCAGCACATTGTTCCCCTGGCGCAGTGAGTGCGTCAAGTCTATGGTCAGCGGGCCAGAGGCAGCCTCACCAGGTGATT
>JBHHVC010000356.1:0-1709 GCA_046754125.1 Candidatus Zixiibacteriota bacterium | reverse complement strand
AATGGTACATAGCCAACCACTTGTACTCCAAGGGTAACTCGCTGGAGCAGTTTCACGGTTCGATTCTGGCTATCATGGACCAGCCGCCAGCTGCTAATGTGAACCTCTGGTCTCAGGGATTTGAGTTAAGTGCTGATTTGAAACAAAACGACCGATGGGGATGGGTCAAGTGGCCTGATTCGATAGCGGCTAACCTGTATGAAATCTGGTGGGATATCACGATAGACTTCGCCAAGAAAAACGACACCGGCGATTTTCGAGATACTATTGGAGTCACTGTAGCCGGATGCGCAATAGATTTCAATGTCTGGTCTTCGGGGCACGGTGTACCCTTCGACCCCTCCCAGATCTACCTTGGCGACAGCGCCTTTCCGCTATCTGATGTACCCGGATTTACAGACACCTACCCAGGAATCTCTGATCCGTATCAGTTTGGCGATCCGGAAAGAGACCCCAATACAAGTCGATTCAGCGGCATATCATTGCCAGGCGCGTCTTATAATGTAGACGGTCTTATCACGACGGGAACAACCTATGGCGACCGATACGCAGGAAGTTGGGCCTACGAGGGAAACGGTGTACAGTTTGCCACCCTGTTCTGCCCTGCCTGCCTGCCACCGAATTTTGTGACTGCTGATTTTTCACGGACAATAACGGTAGACAGCGGCGCAATGATTGTCGACACCATAATCGCCACCGATCCGAACCCTACCGATCTACTTACAATTACCCAACTGTCGGGACCGGGACTCTTCACTAGCGTTCCGTCGATATCACCGGTCAGTGGGATAATCGAATTCAGCCCACTGGTGAGTGGTCTCTATACGCTTGAGTTTGAGGTCGCTGACGACAGTTGCGGCACCGACACATTGCAGATTGTCTACGACGTTACACTGGATACACCCCCTGACGTAATCCTGCCAGCCGACACCACGATCTTGCTCTGCGCTCCTGCGGAAATATGCTTTGATGCTGATGTTGAGGATGCAGACTGTAACGTTGATTCGCTGACCATCAGCAACGGGCAGTTCACTGGCGAATTGTCTGACTTCGATCAGATCGAACGGCTGACTTATCTTGGAGGCACCGTCACGCAAGTTGGTGGAGGCAATCCCGGACTGATTCTTTATCAGGCATCTGACTTTGTGTCCCCGATTAACAGTCAATCAGGCGTTTCAGTTAGTCTTCCCGGATTCTTGTTTCCTGTCTCGGTTGCCGGTTCCGGTTCCTTCTCAGGAAGATCGGATGATCATGATAGTCCGTGCGATCAACTCATCGGCTCTCCTACCAACCTGACCTTCACCCTGCCGGGCGCGGGCGGCCCAGATGGCGGCAGCGGTGACGGTTCTGTCACTTTCAACAGCGGTGACAACTGTTCGGTGGGATTTGGTGAGAGCGTCGTCTCATGCGATGCCGTTAGCGACGACATAATACTCCTGACCAACACACTTTCCGGCGGATCGGCCGACCTGACATTTTTCGACAATGGCGTTCAGGTATATGCCGTCACAATAGTTATCCCCGGTGGCTCTGTCGGAACTGGATTGGGCGGCGTGACTGTTGATATACCAGATGGCATCACTTACGACGAAGTCGAAATTGCGGCGGTGTCCGGCACCTTCAGTCTCGACGCTGTAGCCGTGCGCACCTTGCCATTGGTTCGCAGTGACGGCGACCACGATGAAATCGAGTTCTGCTTCTTTGCCGAT
>JBHHVC010000355.1:0-1711 GCA_046754125.1 Candidatus Zixiibacteriota bacterium | reverse complement strand
TCTTCAATTTGTGCAATAAGGCGACGCAGTGCCTCCGACCAGTTGGGTAGCTGTCCCCGTTCGGCGAGATCGAAGCCGATGGTCTGGGCGATTCCGGCGGCAACATCGGACACCTGATCCGCTACCGTCGCAGAACCCACGAAGGCGAGGGGCTCTGCGCCGTACAGACGCTGATGGTCCCGATACCAGGCCTGCCGTTGCTGACAGAGGTAGATGGTATCGAGCAGGGAGGCAGAGGGCCGCGACAACCGCGCTTCCGGCAGGGTGCGGAAATCCGGAATGGGCAACGGCTCCTCGGGCGGTTGCGGCAGAAACAACAGGCCGACGGCGGTATGCGTCGCGTTCGCGAAGGCCTCCAGTTGCTTCAATGTCGGCGCAAGCTCGCCCGTCAGCCACTCGTGCAGCTTTGGAAATTTACCTGCCAGCGTATCTGCACTCACGCCGGCGCGTTCCAGGGCCCAGTCGAGCAGATCAGGGTTGACCGGGGCGCGGGTGGTCATACGGCAATTTCTCCGTTCATCAGGCGTGGCAATAGAAGATCTCGGGCTTTGGCGAGTCTCTCAATTGTCTGCTGAAGATTCACAATTTGCAGATCTATCGGGAGCACATGCTCCATGAACATCGCCGCTATCCGATCTGTCGGCTGCATAAGCTCAACACCATGCAGGTCTTTCTTCGTGATCGCTGCGAAGATTGCACCACCGCCGATCATGTCTTCTTTGAAAAAGTGGCTCTTGAGCGCGTAAAAAAGGTAGTTCTGTTGATTACAGTTCGACCGGATCGCTGCGAGCCCTCGGCCAATGACAATCTTGTCAGGCGTTATGTTTATGCGGCCGACAGGGGCTCTTACACTAAAGAGTATGTCGCCGGGTTCAGCGGTGCGATTCTGGACTGTGCAGTATGTTTCATGCGTGGGAAAGCGAACCCTGAAATTGCTCACCCCTTGATGAAACGGTAGGCCATTCCCATCTTGGTTGTAATATATGGATTTCGGACTTTGACCCATTGTGATGTCGGCAATTTCGCTTAACGGCTTCTTCTCCCACCCCTCCGGCACACCGTCTTTGATTTTGACGTGTTCGTGGCCGGGGAAGCGGAGGTGGACGAACCATTCCTTGTAGAGCAGGCGGGCGGCCTGTTCGAGCAGTTGGATGCGGCGGCGGTTGTTTTCGATGAGGTCGTCGTAGGCTGACAAGATAGCAGTAATTCTTTTCTGTGCCTCCAAGTCAGGCAAGCGAATTACATATGGAGATAAAGAATCGATGGTAATTTGGGCTTGTGCAGCACCTGTATTCAGTTTGTCTCTTAATGGCTCCAAACCGAGCTTATAATATAGATACTGTCTGTCGACTAGGCTTTCGTCATGATCAAGCACGATTGAAAGATTTGTTATCCAAGCTTTTTCGGGCGACATTTTGACGTCGCCTGTACCGCCGACCCCTCGAGCAACAACTATCACTCTTGGCTCAGCCCATAAATATTCTTTTGCATAGCCGGTTATTCTATAACCGCTAAAAACTGGAAACCCTTCTTCTGACAAAATATCTTTTCGGGGCATCTTTCCGTACTTCATACGGCATATGTCTCCCAGCTTATATGGAGTTAGACTCATACCCCCAACTCCTCAAAATTCCTTTTGATGGTCGCAGCCAGTTGCACCGCCTCGGGATTTTCCCGATCCACGTCCCATTTCGCCGGGTTGTCGATGATG
>JBHHVC010000354.1:0-1729 GCA_046754125.1 Candidatus Zixiibacteriota bacterium | reverse complement strand
GCGAAATTAAAATCTATTTTCTGCGTCATTTCCCAGCACTTTTTGAGAAGTTACAAAACTGCATTCTTGACAATACAGCGGGTATCGGTTATATGAATCCAAGTCTTCGGTTACCGCACATAACTCTAAGTTTTCATCTGAGCGAATAAACGTCGATTATAAAATAAAACACTGGAGACAACCATGAACATCGGCTCACTTCTACCGCGACACGCTCGCTACCGCGGAGACCACACCGCACTGGTCGTGGGCAAACAACGGTTGACTTACCGGCAACTCAACGCCGTGGTCAATCTACTGGCTAACGCGCTGCTGGACTTTGGTCTCAAGAAGGACGACAAGTTCGCAACGGTTCTGCCCAACTGCTTGGAGTTGATGACCGCCTACTGGGCGGCAGCCAAGACCGGTCTTGTGATTGTGCCGTTGAGCCCTCTGCTCCAAGATTCAGGTCTCGCCACCCTGCTCATAGACTCAGACACCAGGCTGGTTCTCGGGGACGCAGCCTATGTCGACACATTCGAGCGGATCCGTGATGACCTGGACTCGATTCCCAATGACGGCTATATCCTGGTCGGAGACCCGGGCAGTCGACCCGGCTATCGAACTTACACCTCATTTGTGGCAGACATGCCCACAGACGAGCCCTCAGACCCTCGGATCAAAGATGATGATTCATACAACATAATGTACTCAAGTGGCACCACGGGCCTTCCGAAAGGGATTGTCCACACTCATTACATTCGGGCCATGTACTGCATGCTCTTCGCCCAGGCGTGGCGGATGACCCCGGAGAGCATAGTGCTCCACGCGGGCTCCATCGTGTTCAACGGCGCGATGATTGATCTTATGTCGTGGATGTTCGTCGGCGGTACCTATATCCTACATGAGACTTTTAATGCCGAACACGTCATTGAGGATATCGAAAAAGAGAAAGTAACGCACTGCATCATGGTGCCGACTCAGATCATCGCCCTGCTAAACAGTCCGGCCTTTGATCCGAAGAGGTTCGAATCCCTGGAGATGCTGCAGAACCTCGGCGCGCCGCTGCTTCTGGAACACAAGCACAAGTTGAACAAAGTGCTGCCCGGCCGGTTCTATGAGCTTTACGGGCTGACCGAGGGGTTCTTCACAATCCTCGACAAACGCGATGCCAAACGCAAGGAGGGTTCGGTGGGTGGTTGTCCACCCTTTTTCGAGATCAGAATTATTAAGGAAAACGGTGAGGAGTGTGCGCCGGGTGAGGTCGGCGAGATCGTCGGAAGGGGTCCTGCGTTGATGCCTGGCTACTACAACCGGCCGGATCTGACCCGGGACGCTATCGTCGATGGATGGCTTCATACAGGCGATGCCGGCTATCTGGACAGTGACGGGTATCTGTTCCTCGTCGATCGGATTAAGGACATGATCATATCAGGCGGCGTGAACGTCTATCCAAGGGATATCGAAGAGGTGATAAGCCGGCACCCGGCAGTGCGTGAAGTGGCCGTCTTCGGAGCCGCGGACGAGAAGTGGGGCGAGGTGCCGATCGCAGCGGTCACTCTGAAAGGTGGTCAGAGCATTTCGGAGGAAACCCTTATCGGTTGGACCAACGAGCGCGTGGGAGCTAAGTTTCAGCGGGTAAAGGGCGTAGTATTTTGTGACGAATTCCCGCGAAATGTTGCTGGCAAGACCCTGAAGAGAGAGATGAGGGAAACCTACGAAAAAGCTAATACACCAGGAATCAAAAAAT
>JBHHVC010000353.1:0-1735 GCA_046754125.1 Candidatus Zixiibacteriota bacterium | reverse complement strand
ATTACTGGGATTAGTCAAAGTTACATCTGGCACAGCCAGCATTTTGGGTCTGCCACCGAACGATCCGGCTTCACGAAACAACGTTGGGTTTCTACCGGAAAACCATCGTTTTCCGGATTATCTTACCGGACAGGCGCTCTTAGACCTTACCGGCCGTATGTATGCTATGAAGCGTGCAGATATCAAAAGCCAGGCGGATCGGTTGCTGGAACTGGTTGACATGCAGAAGTGGGCTGATATGGTCATCAGGAAATACTCCAAGGGGATGTTACAACGCATTGGTCTGGCCCAGGCAATGATGCCCGACCCCGAAATACTGTTGCTCGATGAGCCGACCGATGGAGTCGATCCGGTCGGCAAGGTGGACATTAGACGGGTGCTGGAGACGATTCGCGACGAGGGCAAGACAATAGTTCTCAACTCGCACCTGCTGGGCGAGGTGGAGTCGGTAGCTGACCGAGCCGCGATCCTGCAGTATGGAAAACTTATCAGGGTCAGTTCAATCGATGACCTGACTCGGCGCAGCAGCCATTATGAGATCGAAGCGAACTTTGGGGAGCGGTTGATCGATATACCGCAGGAAGTAGGAACACGTATTTCAATTACCGCGAACAAAATGGTAGTCGAGTTAGTCGAGGAGGACAAGATAAACTACATAATCGATGACCTCCGCATGAAGAAGATCGCTATCCGTGCAGTAAAGCCGCTCAAAGTGTCGCTCGAGCAGTCATTTATCGAGACTATTTCGCAGCCGAAAGGGGGAAGCGCATCCGAGGCATAGTCTACGATACTTGGATGGAACTTAAGGCTCGCAAGGTCTTGTACCTTTTTGGCGCGGTTACAGCCGTTTCAGTGCTTGCGGTACTGGTCTCAGGAGGAATCGATCTGCAAGTGCAGGTCGGGGCAGACGTTGATATCAAGCAGGCGAACCAGGCTCTCGGTAATCCTGTGATGAGAGGATTTAACTCCCTTGCCGGGTTCCTGGTTTTTCTAGCGGTTATGGCTACGGCCGGGCTGGTGCCAGGCATGTTGTCTAAAGGGCGAGCCGACTACTATTTGTCAAAACCAATTTCGAGATCATCCCTTCTTGCGACCAAACTTGCGGCAATTTGGATAGTGTACGGTGCGGCGATTGTTGTCAGTCTTCTGTTGACTGCCGTAGTAATGTTTGTAGTTCATGGTTTAGTAGGCTGGAATATAGTAATCGTCGCTTGCTTTGGACTCGTGTCGCTTTTTGTCTGGCTGACAATAACGTTGTTGGCAGGAATTCTATCCGGATCCGGTGCGGTGGCGATCATGAGCGCATTTCTTGTCTGGATAGCGCAAGTTGCGCTCACCGGTCGGGAAATAGTGAGTGCATTTCTGGATTCCCGTCTTGTCAGTACGGTGCTCGATGTTCTTTACTATGTACTGCCAAAAACATCGCAGATTGAAAGTGTAGCCGACCAGGTTGTAGCCGGTGGGCAAGTGGATAGCTGGATGCCGCTGTGGAGTTCAGTACTGTTCGCTCTGGCAATGCTACTTGTAATACATCTGGATTTGCAGAGGAAGGACTACTAGGCCGGGAGCGGTGACCGGCGCTGGGGGATAGAGCATGTGTGCCAACAGTTCAAAAGATAATCTTCTAGAGCCGTTTCGAGTGGCACTCCGGCTGGAACAGGAGGGGAAGCAATTCTTCCTTGATGCCGCCCGCAACACTACAAGTGATCTGGCCCGCCAGACATTTGAGTTCCTC
>JBHHVC010000352.1:0-1738 GCA_046754125.1 Candidatus Zixiibacteriota bacterium | reverse complement strand
AGCCATCAAAAAACACCGACAAGCTGGTTATGTCGCCGCCCATATCTACAAGGATGGCGCCATTTTCCTTGTCTGATTCGCTCAGAACGACATTCGACAGGGCAAGTCCCTCCAGCACGATGTGATCTATTTCGAGTCCACATCTCTCCAGAGCACGGAAAAGGTTGCGAGCTGTCGTAATCGAGGCGGTAACTATGTGTGTTTCTACCTCCAGACGCACGCCGCTCATTCCTATAGGATCTTTGATTCCGGACTGTTCATCGACAGTGAAGCCCTGCGGGACGACGTGAATGATCTCCCGATCAACCGGAATGGCAACGGCACGAGCGGCGTCGATTGCTCGTCGGACATCAGCCGCAGACACCTCGTTGTCCGATCGGCTGACCGCAATCACGCCATGACTGTTGATCGACCGGATGTGTTCGCCAGCCATGCCGACCGTGACGCGATCGATTTCTACTCCACCGACCATCCCGGCATCGGCAACCGCCCTCTTTATTGACGACACCGTTTTGTCCATGTCAACCACAAGGCAGCGGCGGAGCCCAACAGCGGGGGCCTGGCCGTGAGCGATGACATATAGCCGACCCTCTGCGTCCGCTTCAGCGACCAGGGCAACAATCTTGGTCGTGCCAATATCGATGGCCGCTACCAGTTTGTTGTCGACCATACTCAGTCCCCGCCTCTTGAACAGATGATCATATTGTCAAATCGTGCGTCTACCGCCCGCACGCTGTCCAGGCTTACCTGATAGCGAGTGGTGAACTCGATGAAGCGGTTGAGATCGGCACCCAGACTTGATGACCTGAGCCTGACCCGGAAGGACAATCCGGCCAGTGAAGCTCTAAGAAATGAACTATTTCCCAGATCAATCTCTTCTATGATACGATAGAGATCGGGCTGGTCATTGTGCAGCCGATTGAGTTGGGCGACTATTCTTTGCACACGCCGATCGGGATGAAATTTGTACAATCCCGGCGACGATAGTGTCGTCAGCACCGGGCGCTCCCAATCGTACTCAGCCCTTTCAAGACTCACCTCCCGGGCATCTCTATCCAGACCGTAGAGTTGACCGGACAATCGGTCCAGGAGAAAACAGACTACCTCGAACCTGTTGGTGCTAACATCCATACCGTGTGGCAGATTGTATCGAATATCCACACGACAGATATCGTCATCGGTCAAAAGTCTCCGAGCGAGACTGTCCAATGGCTGCCTAAGAACTGACGAGGAGTCGAGCACTTCGAACGGCCCCTTCCAGCTGTCGACCTCTTCACCGTCAATGGTGACTGCACGCAGGCGAAAGGTATCTGTACAGGTTATGGCTCCTAAGAAGACCGAGCCACCGACAATCGTAAGGGCAAGGTACCGTTTCAGTGTCTGCGGAAGCATCAGTTATACCCCGTCCAGTTCTTCCAGTATTTGGTGCCTGATCAGCGTGATCGATCCCGCACCCATCGTTATTATCACGTCGCTTTTAGCCGCAAAAGACACGGCTTCTCGGATAGCATTCTCCTTGAGGCCGACATAAGAAAAATCGCCAACACCTGCCGCTTTCGCCCGTTCAACGATCAGCTTTGATGTGATGCCCGGAATCGCTTCCTCTCGCGCCGGGTAAATGTCGACCAGCATGCACTTATCTGCAAGGGCCAGAGCTTTTGCAAGTTCGTCGGCAAAATCGCGGGTGCGGCTGTACAGGTGCGGCTGGTAGATCACGATGATCCGTCCCTTGTATATC
>JBHHVC010000351.1:0-1784 GCA_046754125.1 Candidatus Zixiibacteriota bacterium | reverse complement strand
CGTCTCCTTCTTCGGTCTCTCCACATACACTGAGGTTCATCTTCAGAGCGATGATGGACTCAGCTTCTCGGGCCTTACCCGTTTCGGTTTCATGCTTCCCTACATGGGGAACAATGGCCACCTCGGGTGGGCATACACGGTTAACTATGGCGATCACGGAGACCTTTACCTCGAGGAATTCAATTCGGAAGAAACCGCTTACCGATACGGCGACGACTGGCGTGAGCTGACTTCGTGGACAGATACGATCAAAGTGCTAACGGGGAGCGATCTGGAACCTCGCTCCTTTCAATTTAAGAAGACCCATCACGGACCGGCCCTTGGCATTACCGAGGATGGTCGGCCGCTCGCTGTGCGGCTCGCCAAATTGGATGAGGGTGGCTGGTTCGAGCAGTGGTACGGGATGATGCGAGCCAATTCGCTTAAGGAATGGCGAGCCTCGATGGAGCTCCTGAACGTTCCCTATATGAATACGATGTATGCTGACCGGGACGGCAACATCCTTTACATCTATAACCACGCAATCCCGCGCAGGTCTTTAGCGTACGACTGGACTCAGCCAGTGGATGGCAGCGATCCGGGAACCGAGTGGGATGGCTACCATTCTTTGGATGAGCTTCCGCAATTTTTGAATCCCGCCAGTGGCTATCTGCAAAACACTAAGTCCTCGCCATTCGTAGCGACCGACAGGATCGAAGTCGGTCCTGGAGATTTCCCCAAGTACATGGTGGGAAAGGAAACGGACAACCGGCGCGCTCAGAATTCGCGACGAGTACTCCGGGAACTGGATAACCTGACACTGGAGAGTTTTGCTGCTGCTGTGCTCGATAGGCGATTGATTGCAGCCGATGAGTGGCTGGATGACCTTTTTTTAGCATACGAAGCGGCCAAGGGAGTCAATCCAGCGAGTGTTGCCGTGCTTGCTAGCCCGATTGCGGCGCTCCGCAACTGGGATCGTGTGGCCACCAAGGCCTCGGTGCCCACTACGCTTTTCGTTCTCTGGACAGAGATAGTTAATCCGGATCGAGTAAAAGAGACCGAGCAATGGATCGAAGCCTTGACTCAAGTGGTGGAAGAGCTTAAATCTGATTGGGGTACTTGGGAAATTCCATGGGGGGAGGTCAACAGAATCCAGCGGCCAGATGCCGCCGGACACCTTCCTTTCTTGGACACACTTCAGAGCCGTCCGGTAGCCGGGGCGCCGGGGTGGTTAGGCTCAGTATTTACCTTCCACGCGCGACCGATCGAGGGAGGCAAGCGCCGCTATGGTGTGCACGGGAACTCGTTCGTTAAGGTTGTTGAGTTCACCCCCCAAGTCCAGGCGCGCTCCGTTTTCGTGTTTGGCCAAAGCGGCGACCCTGCGTCACAGCACTACTTCGACCAGGCCGCTCTGTACTCTGCGAATGAATTCAAACCTGCTTGGTTCTCTCGTGCTGAAGTAGAGGCCCAGGCCCAGCGAACATACTATCTACCCGTATCGAGAATCATTGCGGGACGGTAATAACCGTGACTGGTCGTGATACAGAAAAGCGCATAACGAACAAATTCACTTGACACTGAAGGCGCGGAGGTGAATCGGATTTTGGGGAGCTCGCGGGTGAGATTGATAGTGGTACAATGCCTTGATTACACGAACTTCAGCGCAAGTGATTTGCGGTTAGCAATAAACATTCAAGGAGAATGCACAAAGGGCAAAATAGTGAACGCCAGATGATATTATTATTGATGGCAAAACTCTTAGCGAAATATTAAAGCTTCATGAGGAATATGTAGGGTTTATTTGT
>JBHHVC010000350.1:0-1807 GCA_046754125.1 Candidatus Zixiibacteriota bacterium | reverse complement strand
ACAGTATGGAGAAGGTTGATTATGAGTAAGGCGCAAAGTTCATCGTCCAGAGTGGCGGGCAAAGTGGCTCTGGTTACCGGTGCGGGCTCAGGGATTGGCCGGGCCACAGCCATTCTGCTTGCGAGGGAGGGCGCTTCTGTCACCGTGGTTGACGTGGACGAACTCGGTGGCAAAGCAACTGTAGAAGAAATCACACGAGCTGGCGGCAAGGCCATTTTTGTAAAAGCCGATGTCGGCAAGAGTGTGCAGATCCGTGAGATGATAGGTCGCACGGAAGAGGCCTTTGGCCGATTGGATATCATTCATAACAATGCTATCTGGCGTGTCCATCGCCCAGCGACAGAATTGGAGGAACAAGACTGGAACAGAACGCTAGACGTCGGACTCAAGGCGGTGTATTTGAGCGCCAAATATGGGATTCCTCTAATGCGACAGACAGGCCAAGGCAGCATCATCACCACGGGCTCAGTACACTCCCTGGTGGGTTTTGGCGGGTGTACGGCTTACGACACGGTTAAAGCCGGCATCTTGGGCCTGACACGGGTTTTGGCACTGGACTATGGCCCCGATATACGGGTCAATGCGGTGCTACCCGGCGCAATTGATACACCCCTCTTCAGAAGTTGGCCTGCTGAGGAACGTCGGCAACTGACCGAAAGAATACCAGCCAGGCGGGTGGGAAGGCCTGAAGACATTGCCCACGCCGTCCTGTTCCTCGCTTCGGACGAGGCCGCTTTTATCACCGGAACATACCTCGTCGTCGATGGTGGACAACTAGCCGGACTGGCTGACGTGAAAGATCTCCCTAGTTATCATTAGGAGAGAGTTGTGGCACAGACCGTCGAAGTCTGCTGAAGATACGGAAAGATCCCGGCCGGACATGGTGGCGCACCGAGCTTGGCGATAAAGATGGAGACAATGGGTATGAACGTAGTCGGATGTCCAGCACGATTCGGATACTGCTCGAAGGCGCGACCAGATACATTACCGATGTACAGCAGTAAACGAAGAAAGGGTTTGTCGTTCATGACCACTGATCTGACACAGATCACATCATTCGCTGAGACCACCGGGATGGCGGGCTTGCTTTGCAATATGCAGATGCGGAATCTGATCTTTTGCGGCAGATAGGCACGCGATGCGGGATGACCGCGACCGGGGTGGTCAGTCAAGGGTTTATGGTCATGATGGTGAAGGAGATCAAGAAACAAAATCTCGTTTCAAAGCCAGACAGGTCTTCTTCTCCTAAACGTACTGAGTAATCGCAGTAGTCCCGTCATACTTGGATCAGAGGAGACCGCCACTATGGAGATGACAGAAATGCTAACTCCGAGCATTTTGTTAAGCGAAACTCACTTTCCCCTCTTGGGTATTCGGGGAATCCTAGCTGATGCAATCGCGCGAATTGCGGATGAGAGGTTCTTTGGTTGTATTGAATTAACAACTATTGCGGACGGTAATGAGAGACGGCGCATTGGACAAATTGTTCGTGAAAATGGGCTCATTCTGAATTTGTGGATGTCGCTAGTGCTGGCAGAGGAAGGTCTCAACCTTTCAGCCTTAGACGAATCATTGCGAAAACGGTCTGTTCGGCGGGTTGCCGACCATATACCGCAATCGACTGAATGCGGCGCGACAGCACTTGCTGTGCTCAGTGGCCCCGACCCCGGACCATTATGCCGCGCCGAGGCGTCTCAACGGCTATGTCTGAGCTTGTGCGAGCTTTCCGATGCAGCCTCAGCCGAAGGATCGCTCAAGGTCCTTCTTGAGCCCTTAGATAGGGGAGCACACAGGAACGGCCTTATCG
>JBHHVC010000349.1:0-1807 GCA_046754125.1 Candidatus Zixiibacteriota bacterium | reverse complement strand
TCGCAGAATAGCCCTGACTTGGGTCTTAAACCTCGGCGTCATGTCTAGCATTGCCCGCAGTCCACGCCAGCCGAGGGCAGGATTATCTTCCTCCGGCCAGTCTTCGCTCCTGCTGAACTTGTCATATCCAAGGTCAAAGGTACGAATCACCACCGACGAGCGCTCAAACCGTTCTGCAATCTGGCAGTACACTTGGTATTGTTCCTCTTCGTCCGGAAAGCCATCATGTTGCAAATACATGAATTCCGTGCGGTACAGGCCGACCGGAAAGGCCTGGCTTGCCAGCAGATCATCGGCCGGACCGGGAAGTGTCAGGTTGGCCCCAACCTGAATCGCTTGCCCGTCTGCGGTGAGCGGTGGAATAGCGGTCAGTTTCTTAATACGTGTAATCGATGCCGACCCGAGCCGTTTGCGGCTTCGCTGGTAGTTATGCCAGTCATCATCTGATGGGTTGACAATTACTTCTCCGGCTACACCGTCAACGACAACACGGCTGTGGGGAACTATTTCGGTGACCGCCTTTTTTGCCACGATCATCGGCAGCAACAAGGCTCGAGCGATTAAGGCAGAATGCGAGTTACGCCCACCTTCCGCAACTACGAAACCGATGGCCTTGCGCTCGCGATAGCCGAGGATCTCGCCCGGCGAGAAGGAGCGGCCCACAATAATAGTACCCGTAGGCAGTTTTAGATCGCATTTTCCATATCCGGACAGGTGGGACAACACCCTCTTGGCCACACCTTCGATGTCGTCGGCCATCTGCTGCAAATATTCATCGGGCGAGTTCTTGAGCGGTGTAGTGGTTTCCTGAACGGATCTGTTGTATACAAACGCCGCGTTGCGTTTCTGCTGAATGATTGACCGTTTGACTCCTTTGAGAAACTCGTAGTCGCCGGCAATCAGCAATTGCGCATCAAATATCTTTGCCACCGGACCGGCCATTTTTCGAGTCGCCGACTCTCGAAGAGATTTCAGTTCCTCGATTGTCTGCTCGATGGCACGCTCCAACGACTCAGCCTCGCCTGCAAGTCGTGATGCGGGTACAGCAACTTCTGCTACCTCGAAGTCACCCGGCATCACCACTCGGGCGTGACCCAGCACGATTCCGGACGAGATTGACGTTCCGACAAACAATTTACGTCTATTACTCATGACCCAACAATGTCATTACTTTTACCATAGCATTTGAAACCAGTATACGCCCTGCATGAAAATAATGGCAAGGACTATATCGCGAAAGGTCAATCCAGTTCGCCAAAACCGGACTTAATAACCTTGAGAATCGCCGCCATCGCTTCCTGTTCGTCGGTTCCGACAACTTCCACATCCAGAGTCGACCCCTTTTCGGCAGCGAGCATCATTATCCCCATGATGGATTTACCGTTGACCCGAAGTCCGTCCTTGGCTATGAAAACCTCCGATACATATTTGCTGGCGGTAGTCACCAGCAAAGCGGACGGGCGAGCGTGAAGGCCGAGTTTATTTACGATTTGAGCGGAAGCCTTCATCGGGCAAACTCTTCGCTAAGAACAAACCGTTTGCCGGATATCTCTGTGAGAACTCCCTTTAGTTCGAGAGCCAGCAGCAATTCCATCAATTCTCCGGTCGGTTTTTCCATCGCCCGTGATATTTGATCGATCTGCATCGGGCCTGATGAAAACAGATTCATAATGGCTTTCTCGCTGTCGGTTATCTCCGGCCTTTGCGTCACGCGTCGGACTATCACTTCACCGCGCAGCCTCGGAAGTTCATCGAAGATGTCGTCAACTGACGTTATCAGCCGCGCGCCGCTCTTGATCAGTGCGTT
>JBHHVC010000348.1:0-1814 GCA_046754125.1 Candidatus Zixiibacteriota bacterium | reverse complement strand
CGTCAATGAGGGAGACCCTGGCCTGACCGGCCGCGAGACCGATGGCACCGCTCTGCTCGATATCCTGTTCATGCGGCATAACAACAAAGACAAGGGCGGCGAGGTGATCGGCAACAACTTCGTCAGTTTTGATAACAATGTCTATCACAAGCCACAGTTGGAAATGCACTTGACGCGGCAGATGGGGCCGAAAACCTACTGGAAAACCACCGCCTTCTATACTATCGGCCGCGGCTACGGAGAGAATATCAATTCGTCTTTCCTGATCGGCCGCAACGGCGACGTACCCGGAATGATGAGCATGGATGACATCGTCGCCGCTGGCCAATACCAATACCGCAACCACTCCATTCACAACCAGGTAGGTCTGCTGACCTCCCTGAAAACCGACTGGCGAGGACATGAACTGAGTGTTGGCGCCGAAGGTCGCTACTGGTGGGCACGTCATTACGGTCTTGTCATCAACACCTTCGGCCAGGAAACCACCTCCATCAGAGTCGGTGGCGAAAAGGCCAATTTCCGCGAGGGCGACGTCTATTACGACTATACGGGATACAAACCGAATGCCTCCGTCTTTGCGCACGCTTTGTGGCGATTTGACAAACTGTCGATTATGACCGATGCGCAGTACTCTCTCCGCCACTACCGAATCAAAGAAGACTTTCCATCCGGAAACAATCGACCGGTACCTGGCGGCACTTACGTGCTGACTCAGAATCTCGAGGGTGGTAATAACGACGGCTTCGTTAATAATCCCGACGCTCGATACAATCTGCTCGACTTTACCAACGATTTCAATTACTTCGCTCCTAAATTGGGTGCCAACTACAACTTGAGCGAGGAACTTAACGTTTTCGCAAACTGGAGTCGGGCCTACAACGAACCGCGCGTGAAGTACTTCTTCAACCTGGGCCAGCCGCAGGAGGAATTGCCTATCGAGCGTTCGGACGACTTCGAATTGGGATTTGGTGTCACCCAGTCGAAGTACCATGTCAAAGTGAACCTCTACCAGATCAACTTCAAGAACAAAGCGTTTCGCATACAGGATGGCACCAAGGCCAACCAGCCTGGGTACGACTATAAAGGTCGGCGCTATGTCCAGGTCGGTAGCGCCCGTTACCGCGGCATAGAAATAGCGGCCTCAGGAGAGCTATTGCCGGGGTTGGAGCTCAATACTTCGATTTCAAAGACCAAGAACGCCTGGTCCGATGATATCACCCAGGAGGCAAGGGATGATCTGGGGATCGAGGAAGGGTTCATCGAACCGGAAGTGCCGCAGTTGATCGTCGCCGGTGTCGTCAACTATACAAAAGGGCGCTTCTTCGCTTCGGGTGCTGTGCGCTATTTCAACGATTACTACATTAAGACGGACAACAGCGAGGTGGACATCGAGTTCGATCTGGTGACCAATCAAGCTACAAAAAAGAGCGCCAAGCTGCCTTCGTGGACAGTGGCTGACCTCATCCTGGGCTATAAATTCAGATTTGGTCAATCCAACCTGAATCTGTCCCTGCATATGAACAACCTGTTCGATGCTGAGTACTTCCAGATCGGCAACAGTTTTGGTCTGCTGCCGGGGCCTGAACGTAACTTCCAGCTCAGCGCAACTTATGAGCTTAGATAAAGGCCGGCGAAATCTCCATTAGCAAAAGGCCGATGCTCAGGTTGGGGCATCGGCCTTTTAATTTACCAATCTGTGAAAAATTTTGCACACCCTCTGCAATTCTTTGCCAGGTTCTACGATTCTAACCCTTTCTAATCGTGGGTCCTAGCCTTAAGGTTAAAGCGAACATATCCTGCTTTCGTTAATGGCA
>JBHHVC010000347.1:0-1830 GCA_046754125.1 Candidatus Zixiibacteriota bacterium | reverse complement strand
CCAGCGACCTCTTAGTCCCGAACCAAGCGCGCTACCAATCTGCGCCACGCCCCGATTGTCAGTCAGAGTGGTCAATGATAGCGAATCTTCGTCTGTTGTCAACCGTTTTGTCCCGCCAGATTACCTCGCTCGTTAAAGCTTGATGTGTCGAAATCTTGTCGCCTCGAGAAACTGGTGGTCAGTAAATCCCAGTTTCAACGGTGAGACAGACACTATTCCGCGCTCGACGGCCGAAAAATCGGATCCCTTGGTTCTCTTCCATTTTGGCCGCCCTCCGATCCAGTAGTACGACTTACCGCGCGGATCGGTCTTGTGAATAATAATGTCCTTGTACTGCCGAATTCCAAGCTCAGTGAATTCGAAATCGCGGTATGGCTGTCCGTTGTCCGGAGGGAGATTCACGTTCAGGAAAGTCGATGCCCCAAGCCCGAGTCGGTCGTGGTTTGAAATCAGTCGAGAGACGAATTGAACCGCACGGGTCATGACCATCCCCGGCTCGTAATGTGCCATTGATATGGCTATCGATGGAATCCGCAAGATCGACCCCTCTATAGCGGCAGCAACTGTACCCGAATAGGTGACATCGTCTCCCATATTCCCACCGTGATTGATTCCCGAGATTATCATGTCAGGACGAACGCTCTTGAACAACAGGTGAATGGCCAGCATCACGCAGTCAGTCGGTGTACCATCGGTGGTGTACCGCCGTTCATCGAGTTTCTGGACTCTTAGCGGGCGATTGAGAGTAAGCGAATGTGAACTGGCCGACTGCTCGCGGTCCGGCGCGACCATATAGACATCAGATTTCTTTCGCAGATGCTTGTACAGCGAAGTAATGCCGTCGGAATAGTACCCGTCGTCATTTGTAATGAGTATGCGCTTGATTCTGGCCATGTTCAAGGTCAACGGGCCAAGCGACGTGATATGACATAACCGCGAAAGTGCACAACGCAAGGTTACGACATCGACCGGGAGGATGCAAGTCTGCTCTTGATCGCTCCCATTGTGCCTGCAGTCAGGCCCAGATGCGCCTCCATATCTGTCGAACAAATCTGCCCGTGTCAGCCAGCGGGTTTATGTAGGACAGGGACCCTTCGTAGACGGTTTTGATTGGCACTTCAGCGACAGGACACTCTACCGCACCCGCCTTGAACAGCATTTCCGACTCGAAATCGTAGCCATGCGTGTTCATTGGCAAGGCGCCCAGCAACCAGACCGGAATGAGACGATAGCCGGACTGGCTATCGCGAATGCGCCTGGCAGAGAACACTGAGATGATCAGCGATGAAAGGTTGTTGGTGAGCCAACGGCCAAACGGCATGACCCGCAGGTCCATATGACGGGTGCCGATAACCAAACGTCGTCCGTCCTCTTCAGCAAAAAATGCCGGAATCTCCTCCGGCAAATGCTGTAAATCGGCATCGATAGTAAGCACCGATCTATATCTCCTTTTGGCGGCATAGGCGAAGGCAGCAGCGAGGGCAGCACCTTTGCCCCGGTTGGACTGAAAAGAGAGGTGGTTTACTTTCAACAGTTGTAGGATTTTGAGTGTGTTATCGGTTGAGCCGTCATTGACAAACAGCATATTCTCCTCGCAGACAAATTGGCGCAACCTTGTGACCAGTTCGGGCAGGTGATCCGAGGCATTGTAGGCTGGAACTATCACCAGTGTGGACACAGCGTTCATTAAGTGCTTAGTCTCACGCTTTCTGTTTCTGTCAGGGTTGGTGTCGAAGAGTCGGTGCCGACATGATTACTTCACCGGGCGATGGCAAAAAAATGGTCGGAGCGAGCCGATTTGAACGGCCGACCTCTCGCACCCCAAGCGAG
>JBHHVC010000346.1:0-1839 GCA_046754125.1 Candidatus Zixiibacteriota bacterium | reverse complement strand
GCGTAAGAATT
Organism: Candidatus Zixiibacteriota bacterium; assembly: GCA_046754125.1. Classification (GTDB taxonomy): domain Bacteria; phylum Zixibacteria; class MSB-5A5; order GN15; family FEB-12; genus JBHHVC01. Next base: position 1,828 of record JBHHVC010000346.1, on the reverse strand, counting down.
CATGTCAATCAAATCAAACATAAGGCCGGAATCAAATGACTGACACACCAGAACGAATCGTTGAGATTTCAGCCACCGTATGGCCGGAAGCGTCAGCGCAGCATCAAGGCGACGAAATTACATACTCCGTAGAAAGATGGGGAGTTATTGGGCTTCCCATTCAAGACTTTGCCCTCATCCTCATCGCCCGGATGGAGGAGGAGATCACCCAATGCCCTAGCAACCACCACAACGGTTTTTGCTGCGAAATCGAAGTATACGCTGGTTGTCGAGTTGCGTGGAGATTAGATATGCTGGGGGCATATTTCCGCCACGAATCCCGCCTCGAAGCCACCTACAAGGCGTGGCAGGCAGTACAGGAGCAAACGCGATGAAACGATATGACTTCGCAGGAATGCCCTCTGGTTATGGGCCAGTCATAGATTGTGTGGAGATGCCGGACGGTGAATGGGTGCGCTACGAAGATGTGGCTGCTGAAATCGAGCGGCTACAAGCCACCGTGGACAGACAAGTAAACATTATCAGGGCAATCGAGTTCGCCATTGACAATAACAAGATGCCAGAACAGGAGCAAACCAATGACTGACTACACCGCTGAAGAAGTAGTAGATGTCGCCGACCGGATGCGGAAGTATATGGATGTGCCATACTACTACGCTATTGGCAAGCACACTCTTGAGACTGGACTGCTCGATCCGAGGGAGGTGTCAGATACATATGCCGCCAGTGAACTCATCGGGCTGGGGGTGGCGACGGTGGTAGAGAAGGGATATGGCCCCACACTAGATTGGCGAGGTGTGCCTGAATCACGGACATATGTCATAACGGATTGCGATGACATAGAGCATACTGGCAAGACTCCCCTCGCCGCCATGGTTGCCGCTGTCGAGGCGGTATTGCCACTCAGGGAGCAAGCCAAATGAAACTCATCACAATCGACCCCGGAACCGAGAATAGCGGCTGGGTGATTCTCGACGGCATGGAGATCGTTCGGCACGGGATAAACGAAAACAAAACGCTGCTTTACAACTTCGGACCCAATTATTCCGAGAGGAGCGACGCCTACCCGGACGAGTTGGTGATTGAGATGGTTTCGCACTACGGATCGGGGATGCCCGCCGGGGCCAGCGTGTTTGAGACCTGCATCTGGATCGGGCGATTCGAGCAGAAATGGAGAGACAACAATAACACCCCGCCGCACCGTCTGTTCCGCCGCGATGTCAAGTTGTGGCTGTGTGATTCGGTGCGGGCAAAGGATGCGAATGTCCGGCAGGCGGTGATTGACAGGTATCCGCCCACCGGCAAGGACGGCAAAGGCAGGCCGTCGGCAATCGGCACGAAAGCCCACCCCGGCCCGTTATACGGAGTCTCGTCGCACGAATGGGCTGCGTTGGCCCTCGGAATCACCTTCAACGAAACGCGAGAACAGGAGCAAGCCAATGACTGACAAAAAACGACCCCTCCGTGACCGACTGTTCATGATGGCAGCAGGATACATGGACAACGACCTCATCATCGAAACCGTGGACGAACTCGACCGGCTCTCTCAACACCGGGAAGCCACGGGCTGCCCCAACACGGCAGACTTGAACAGAATTGCCGACCTCGAAAAAGAGCGAGATGTCTTGAGAGAGTGTCTCAAGACAGCAGTATCATTCACTGAGGGTGTCGCTAATTGGATACATCCAGAGGAATTGCTTGTGGGCCATGTAGTGAAGGACGCTAGGGTTGCCCGCGATAAAATCGACGACATCAAGCATAAGGCCGGAATCAAATGACTGACTACAAAGCAAAAGAAGTGATCCAAGCCGCCGACCGGATGCGGGAG
>JBHHVC010000345.1:0-1861 GCA_046754125.1 Candidatus Zixiibacteriota bacterium | reverse complement strand
GCCCGGTGATAATTTCGCTTGGCCCACTTTTTGGGATCACTATGTAGATTCCATTTTTCAATGTAATGAAATATGTAAGTCATTTGGGGTAAAACTTCTTGTTGAACCACGTATAGGGGAGATTGTGAGCAACAGTGACGGTGCCTTGGCATTGGCAAAAGGTATCCATGATGATAATTTCGGGTTGATCTTTGATACGGCCCATCTGTATGCCCAGAAAGAGAACCTAGCCCTCAGCGTCGCCAAGCTGCATCGCTATATCGAATACATCGACATATCGGACAACGACGGCCGCGAAAATCGTCACCTCGTCCCCGGCCAGGGACGGATCGAGTGGGATACATTCTTCACATGCCTTAAACACTACGAAGTCGACGTCCCTCTGGCAAGCGACCTTGAGAAACTGCCGGACGTTCCAGGAAGCTTCAGGGCCACACGCGATTTTTTGGGAAACGCAATTAGAAGGCTTGCATCATAGTCTTTTGAGGAGAGTACGCGAATGAGAACATCGTTGCAGGGAATTATTACTGTTTGCCCGACACCATTGAATGAGGATGAAACTCTCGATGCACCTGCTTTTCAACGGATCATAGAGTATACGCTGGCTGGGGGCGTTCACGGGTTGTGGGTTCTGGGAAGCGCCGGAGAATTACCCAACCTTAATTACAAAGATCGTCGCAGGGCGATTAAAACCGCTGTGGAGGTGGTCAACGGCCGGGTGCCGGTAATTGTCGGGGTCGGACATACCGGGACGCGTTTGACAATTGAGGCGGCCCAGGAAGCCAAGAAGCTTGGCGCCGACATCGTCAACGTGGTTCCGCCGTATTATTTCAAGTACGGCGAAGAACATTCGATACGACATTACCAGTTGATACTCGAGGCGATCGAGCTTCCGCTGGTGATCTATCGTTGGGGTAGTCCCTCGCTCAGCCTTTCCGCCATGGCAAAGCTCTGCGAAGATCCGAAGGTGGTTGCGATCAAGGATGTGCCCACGGAGTTCCGCGTTTTCCAGGAGATGGTGGCCCTGCTGGGCCCCATGGGCGTGAGTGTATTTACGGCATCGGGCCAACTGATTCATCCTGCGACTATGGTCGGCGGGCATGGTGCTGCGGCTTTGGAGGCTGCTATTGCACCCAAACTGTGTGTGTCCGTATATGAAGCGGCCCGAGAGAATCGCAACGAGGAAGCAGCTACACTTCAGCAAAAACTATCTCGTCTGAGCAGTGTATTGTTTACGCATCCTCACGAAGGTCGACGTTCTTCCAAAGCGGCCCTAGTGGTAATGGGCCTGTGTAAACCTTTTGTAACGGCTCCCTTTGAGCCGGCCACGCCACAAATGCTAGAAGAAATCAGGGGAGTATTAAGCGACCTTGATCTGATTTAGGAAGAATGGTCATGTGTGAAATTGTCGTCAGAAAGCACTTCATTTGCTCACGTACCTCCAGAGCTAGGTCGTTATAGGAGAGAGTTGTGACACGAAAGATATCCAAGGAAGCACTTAAGGAATATGCCCTGAATGAAGCCGGAGCGAATATGATCGGGATTGCAAGTATTGAAAGATTCGACGACTGCCCTCCCGACTTTCATCCCCACCGCTTGAACGATCGGGCCCGTACCGTGATCGTGGTGGGGCTGAGGATCCTCCGCGGCTCGATGCGCGGGTTCGAACAAGGCACAAGCAGGATACCCTACAATACCTACGGGTACGGAGGGATTGACCACATTCACATGAGGGATACGCTGTATAGGCTGGGCGGTTATATTGAAGATCATGGCTTCGAGGCTGTCCCCACGCTCCCCTGGACTGGCATGCCCCCATTGGAACCGATAATAAATCATAGGCTCGCCGCTGTGGCAGCGG
>JBHHVC010000344.1:0-1882 GCA_046754125.1 Candidatus Zixiibacteriota bacterium | reverse complement strand
GCAGAATAGTGTTATTTAGGTATTTTCCGCCAGCCACGCCCAAGACAGTAAAGCCAGCGAAAGACAGGAAATCTCTGCGGGAGAATCTCATGGTCTTACTATCTTCCCATTCAGTTCATTTGTGACAGCGAGCACAGTCTTCTGTAACTCCTCTCTCTTCATGGCAGTCGATACAGAAGCTCATCTGAATACGGATCAGCGGCAAAGTCGGCGGACCGGTCAGGTCTCCGATTTCTGCATGGCAGCTTTCACAGGGAATCTGCCCGGATTTTGTATGCAGTCGATGTGAGTAAAACACGTGGTCAGGAACAGAGGTCGCCTTTTTCCATTTGAATCCCCCGTCCTGCACAGCCTTTGCCCACGCCGCCTCTGCCTTCTCACCTGACTTTGGCGAGCCCGTATGACAATTCTGGCATATTTCAAATGACGGGAGAGTCGATCGAACACCATCGATCGCACCGACATGACAGCGAACGCACGCCATAACACGATGAGCGGCGTGGTTGAATTCGTACGGCTGCTGAACCTGGCTTGCTTCGTACTTGCGAAACCCGGTAAATCCGAGCCACAATCCAGCCGCAGCAATTACTACCGTCTTTATTGCTGTCAGCACTTCGTTCCCGTGCTGTCTGTCACTGTTGTCAATGGACTCGTTATCATCCTGATATGTTCGGTTCAGCCTATCATGGGTTTGCTTTTCAAATGGCGGCGGGATTACCCGCGCGCCATTTGCTTACTGTAAATGCTAACAGCTACTTCCGGGCGGCAGCGCTGTCTGCGGCCAGCTTCTGCTTTATCAGCTCAGGTTTGCGTTGTTCCGAATCGTAAACCAGGAACTCCCAGATCACTTTGGCATCCTTCTTCTTTATCTTGGAGCCGGGTTTGCGACGCATCCGCTTTATGTACCGTTTCCACTCATCGGGCAGAGCGAAATCAGTGTTCAGTACTCTGGCCATACTATGACAGCCGGAACACTTCTCAACAACTAGCGGGTATTTTTCCTGCATCTCCTTGGAGTACTTGGAAATGTCGAGAGTGTCTACCCCGCTGTCGAGAGCAGCAATCCTGGCGGAATCGGAAAGAGCCTCCTTAGGCGCCGTCGCAACCGAGTCGGAGTCGTCAGCATAGACTGCTCCCGAGAGAGCGACGATGCCCAGCATCATTGCAACTGCGACAGCGGCCAGATGTCCGGCCGCTGCGCATAATCTTGAATCAGTCACCGTTGTTGTCCTTCAGAAACTTCAATACGGCGCGGGCTTCGTCGGCAGTCATCCCTGCAATGGTGCGCATATGCGTGACGACGATGTCCCATTCCCCATCGGTCTTTTCCATAGGACTTCTTTCGCTGTGGCACTTGGTGCAATTATCGCGAAATACCTTGGCACCGTCTAGTTCTACTGCGCCCACTACGGCGACAAAGACCATTCCCAGCAAAATAGCCGATGTTACAGCAATCCTGATGAGTTTGTTAGTTCTGGTAATCATATCTTAGCTCCTCTTACTTCCTTAGCCTAGAATCCCTTTGACAGGACTGCGGTGAACAGATTATTGTCGATCTCGTTGATGTCTTCACTCTTTATTGTGTAGGCCAGTTTGAAGACAGCAGTTGTTGACAGCCAGTAGTTCACACTACCAGTAATCTCCGAGAGTTTAGAAGCGTCAGAGTCGAAATCCTGAGCGGAGTAGCGAACGGCTATTTCTACGGGCATCAAAATGTCCTCGTCCAATACGCTGAGCTTGAGAGCGCCCTGAACATAGTAACCCTTCTTGGTGATGTCCCCTGTGTCACTCGTGTCTTGCTTGGCCTGATTGTACTCGCCACGGATCTCGAGGAAATCCTCATGGTGAAACTCTGCGTCAAAACCAAACATCTGGAGATCCA
>JBHHVC010000343.1:0-1890 GCA_046754125.1 Candidatus Zixiibacteriota bacterium | reverse complement strand
TACGAAGTATCGACAAAGCTAACCACCCCCGACACCAGCATTGACGAGGTGGATTGCAGGCGCGTCAAGCTCTTGCCTTACACCTATACGCCGAAGACGCCGGAGAGCTACTGTTACGAGGGCGAGTATCTACACATCGTAGGCCCTGACGCTGACAGCGCCGCTTCGGACCTTGAGGTGGCAATCAAATTTGCATACCACACCCCACGACCGGCTGTTTCTTCGCCGCTTTCGGATTAAGGAGACTGCACAAATGAAACGCACAGTACAGGAAACTAGTTGGGCACTGCGGATTTTTGCGTGTCTAGCCGTCTTCATTCTAACATTTGCGACCGTGGTATTAGTTGGCAGTCCGGTTGCCAGGGCAATCGTGCGGAATGTGATTACTGTGACCACGCTTACGGTTACGGGTACTCAAACAAACACGGGTCCAGTTACATTCAATGGCGACGGCACCATCGGCGACGACTCCGCCGATACCTGGGACCTGCTCGGGACGTTCGACCTCCTTACCGGCAACGGCGCCTACTTCAAAAAGTTTCGCATAGGCACTGGATCCTCGCCCGATATTTCGTTCGGCCTCGACGACTTGTACGTGGAGGGCCAGGTAGAGAATGATGGCCTCACGCGCCATGACGCCGATGTTCGCTTGGGTGCCTCCAACACTGATACGGTGACATCCTACGGCACATTTACCTTCGACAACACCGACACCGTTTCCGGCGGTTTAGTGATTCCTCGTAAAGCGGATTGTGGAACATGCGATGCCACGACAAACGATGGAGAGCTTTGCGTGGATACAAACGGCGGTACGTCCAGCAAACCAATACTACAATTTTGCTGCGGTGCCGACGGCTGGAAGAACGGCTGGGACTGCGGAGTGTAACCTTGAGGCGACATATCAACGGCCTATTGAGAGCCGACAAGAAGGTTGAGAGGCGTTTGCGCCGGTCGCTCGGTGACGAGCAGCGAGCGCTTTTCAACCCGGAACTTGGGTGCTGGCAGTTGTGGAGACGCATACCAAAGAGGCAGGCCGTCGCTGAACAACTGGGCGGCGGCCTGCTCTTTGAGCGCGCCTTTGCGTGGTATCCGGGACCGCATGTGCCAGAGTTGGATTGGTCTGGGGCATTCACCGAAACTGCGGTTGACTGGCTCTGCCGTCGCTATCGGCAGATAGATGAAAACGACATTGACAGAATCGTTGCCACAACTCGCCGAGCAAGTGAGGAGAGAATGCAAGCGCATCGCCGCGCGAACATTGAGGAAGAAATGGAGGCTACAGCTGATATGTTCGGCTGGATGTTCAAAAGCGCCAATCAGTGGTTTGGGACGGAGGACAAGAAAGTAGCTCACAAGATGGCTGATAGGGCCGTGGAAGAAAAAGAGGAGTACATTAAGACAGGTATTCCGATTGCGGATGCTGGAGATTCGGGGTTTGCCGCTTCCAAGAAAGGCATAGAGATCAAGGTCCCGTGGCACAGCTAAATCTCTTGACTGATGTCGAGATGCTGGCGGAATTACGCCGCCTTCTCGACGAGCAGACCTCCGCCGACAGCACTTGGGATGATACAGACCTATATTCCTGGCTGACACGCTCCAATCTGCGGCATTTCAAAATGATGCTGAGAGCGGATGATAACTGGTTTATGGCGACAACAACTCTGACTACGAGCGCGCAAACGGTCAACTACGAGGACTTTACCGTTCCGACGGATATGTATAAAGTCCTTCGCCTGTGGCGGATGGACGACAACGATAATACAACGAAGAATTATTTGGTGCCCGTGATACGCCCGATAAACGAATCACCCCGTGGCACATTTTTTGGGCGGCCCGATATTGGGTATTACCAGCACAACGATGGGACAGATAGGAAGCTCAGACTTGTCT
>JBHHVC010000342.1:0-1901 GCA_046754125.1 Candidatus Zixiibacteriota bacterium | reverse complement strand
ATTATACGAGGGTTTGGCTAATGTCTTGTTGCTACCGCCAAACGATTCAAGAGAGACAAGTGTCAGCATTGGTGATATTGCAGTCTTGGGGAAAGATCATATTCCCGGAGAAAAGTCTCATTTGACCCAGAGTCAGATTCTCGCAAGTTATAATGGAAAATGTTTTAGGACAATTATTCTAAGTTCAAGATATCCTCGGGCGTATTTTTTGTCAGAAATAGAAATTCCTAAAGGAACTTCACGAGGGGACCAAACTCTTGCTATCGAATTTTATAAGTATGTTGATAAGGAATCTGTTGAGAAAATAGGCGAAGCCTATAGAGCAATACAAATAAGATAAGAATCCGATTTACACCTTGACAGACACGCTCATTACATCGCCTGCCGGAATCCTCGCAACACTGGCGGCAGTCACATCGGTCTTTTTCTTCCTTGAGAAGAAAACAGCTGCAAAACTGTTCAACTATTTTCCGCCGCTGATCTTCATCTATCTTACCCCGGTCCTTCTGTCGAACAGCGGAGTCATTCCCAGCAGTGCGGGTGTCTACGATTTCATGGGAGCGAACCTGCTGCCGATGTTTCTGACCATCATGCTTCTCGATGTCGACATCCTTGCCACTGTGCGCGTGATGGGCAAAGGCGTGTTTGTGATGTTGTTGGGAACGCTCGGCGTTGTCCTCGGTGCGCCGATAGCCCTGATGCTGGTCAAGCACGGCCTCGGCCCGGAGGCATGGAAAGGCTTCGGCGCTCTGGCCGGAAGCTGGATTGGCGGCACCGGCAATATGCTGGCGGTAGGGAATATGGTCGATCTTGACGAAAGCTCGCTCGAATTCGGGTACGCCGTTATTGCCGACAATGCCGTCTATCTGATCTGGCTGCCGATCATGCTCGCCTCCAAAAACCTGGCTGGCCTGTTTAATAAATTCACTCGCGTAAGCAAAGAGCGAGTCGCGAAAATGGAAGCTGCGGCCCGGGAGCTGACCACCGACAAGGGCAGGATGGAGATGCGCCACTTTCTCTATCTTGTAGCGCTCGGCTTCGGCGTGACCGCTTTGTCGGCCTGGTTATCCGGCATGATCGACCCTGTCCAGACTGCCGACGGCCAAACAATTCTATCAGCCAACACTTACAAGATTCTGCTCGTGACGGTCTTTGGCGTGGGACTGTCGTTCACCGGAGCGAGTCGCATTCCCGGTTCGCACGCGCTGGCTATGGCGCTGGTATATCTGTTTGTGGCGCGAATGGGGGCCAAGGCGGATCTGTCAAACCTGGATATGTCGGTTCTATGGTTTCTTCTCGGTGCTTACATTTGGATATTCATTCATGGGGGCGTTCTGGTCGCTGCAGCCCGGCTGTTCAAAGTCGATGTCCACACTGCCGCCATTGCCTCGGCGGCCAATATCGGCGGAGCGGCATCTGCACCGATTGTTGCGGCATATCATAAACAATCGTTGGTACCGGTATCGATTCTAATGGCGCTACTTGGGTATGCCATAGGCAACCCCGCCGCCTATGTCGCGGCACTGCTATGCCGGTGGGTACAGGGGTAGGAGTGAGGAACAAGAATATGGTCTCAGCCAAAGCTGAGGTCGCACTGCTAATCGATATTCTCGACCAGGCATTTGACCGACCTGCATGGCACGGGACAAACTTGCGTGGCTCCCTCAGAGGTCTCAAACTACACGAACTGGTGTGGAGGCCATCGCCCGGTCGACACAACATTTGGGAAACATCGCTGCACACAGCCTACTGGAAGTACATAGTGTATCGACGTCTCGTGGGCGCTAAGAAGGGCTCGTTTCCTCGCAAACCGAGTGACTGGCCAAGCCTGCCGACGTCTGTTTCCCTCGGCAACTGGAAAGCCGATCTGCAACTGCTTGTCGAGCAGCATTGCCTGCTTC
>JBHHVC010000341.1:0-1951 GCA_046754125.1 Candidatus Zixiibacteriota bacterium | reverse complement strand
GACATGGCCTTGCCGAAGATCTCCCCCGCAGGCTCATCAATGCCAATGTAGTTTCCCAGGGACTTGGACATCTTCTTCTCTCCGTCCAATCCGACCAGAATCGGCATGGTCAACACCAATTGTGGCCGTTGTCCGTACGCTTCCTGAATCGTACGCCCGGCAAGGAGGTTGAACTTCTGCTCTGTGGCACCCAATTCGACATCTGCCTTTATGGCAACAGAGTCGTAACCCTGCATAAGAGGATAGAGAAGTTCGTGCACAGAGATGGGAATACCCCGACGCAACCTCTTGTCGAAATCATCTCGCTCGAGAATGCGGGCGACGGTGATTTTTGTCGCCAGGTGCATCACGTCCAAGAACGGCATTTCCTTGAACCACTCGCTGTTGTACCTGACTTCTGTTCGCGACTCATCAAGTATCTTGAAGAACTGCTGCTGGTAGGTTTGGGCGTTTTTCATCACTTCGTCATAGGTCAGCCTTGGCCGCGTAGCCGACTGACCGGATGGGTCGCCGACCAGCGCCGTGTAATCTCCCACAATCAAGACAATCTGGTGCCCCAGGTCCTGAAACTGACGGAGCTTTCGGATGCCGACAGTGTGTCCAAGATGGATATCCGGCGATGTCGGATCGAATCCCTGCTTTACCCTCAGCGGTGTATTGGTAGCAATTGACTCGGTCAGTCGCTTTCTGAATTCATCCTGCGGCAAAAGATCAACCGTGCCGCGCGAGATTGATTTGAGTTGTCGGTCAATCTCTTTAATAATACTAGCCTGTATCTGCGCCATCTTGCACCCTAAAGCAATAAGAACTAATAACCTGTATCGGCATATAAGTACCGGAGATTGACGCTGCAAGTGTCACAGGTCGCCGGTTTGACTGCTGCTGCCGATAGACTTCACTGGCACACATAATAGCGGGTGTTTTTGACATTCACAACCCCGGCCTCGGCAGTTTTAGGTTGACTGACACCAGTAGTTTGAATCAGGTTGTAGTCTATGGCATTTTCTGGACATAAGGCGCGGCTAAGAAGGCAGAGTCTGCGCAATTGGATTATCCTCCTGAGCCTGCTGTTCCTGCTAGCAGTATCCATCGGCAGTTGGCGCACCTATCAGGTATATCAATCTGAGCTGCCATCATTCGAGCAGTTGCATAATATTGAGCCATCGCTCAAGACGAAAGTATACGATCGAAACGGGATTCTTCTGAAAGAGTTCTATAGCGAGAACCGCATCCTGACCCCCTTTTCCAATATGCCCGAAGACCTGGTGAAGATGCTTATTGCTACCGAGGACAGGGCTTTTCGCCAACATTGGGGCATCGATCTGAGAAGAATCATGATCGTAGCGACATCGAATCTGGTCAAGTGGCGGGTGAGCGCAGGTGCATCCACTGTCACTCAGCAACTTGCCCGTATGCTCTTCCTGAACCGTCAGGTAACGCTTGAACGGAAGATCAAGGAGGCGCTTACCGCAATCAAACTTGAGCGCACCTACTCCAAGAACGAAATCCTTGAGATGTACTTCAACCAGTACTACTTCTCACGCGGTGCATATGGTGTCGCAGCCGCCTCACGCTTGTTTTTCTCAAAGACACCAATTCAACTCGATCTCAATGATTGCGCTATCCTTGTTGGAATGCTGAAGGCGCCCAATATCAACTCGCCACTGAACAATCCCGAAAAGTCGCTTAAAGCGAGAAACCGTGTGCTATATTCGTACTACAAGTGGGGAGGCATAAACAAGCATCAGTACGACTCGCTAAAAAGTGAGCCACTTGAAATCACACCGCCCGAAGAACAGGTCGGCACTGCTCCCTATTTTACTGAGACAGTGAGAAAATATGTTCTCGATCGTTACGGTGAAAAGGCGTTATACTCTGGCGGCCTTCGAATCTTCACCAGCCTCGATGCCACCCTCCAAAAAGCTGCCGATGCGGCTATAGCAAAAAAAAT
>JBHHVC010000340.1:0-1953 GCA_046754125.1 Candidatus Zixiibacteriota bacterium | reverse complement strand
CCGTAGTTTCGGGCCCGTCGGAAGCCGCGCGGCAGAACGTGTTGAATGACCAGCCAGATGATTGGCAACTTTGATTTCTCTAATTTAGCAAATCTTTCGGTTGAAAAAATTAGGGAGCTGATGCAAAGGCCTGAGCCACTGCATCGTTTCAGCAGACGTTCACGTTCGACGTGTATTCTATCGATTAGGGCTCACAGCCAAAGATGCAACTGTGGAAGAACTCATTTATAAAGCTCGAGCAATTAATCCAAAATTTCCGGGTTTGATGGACTTACCAGCCTGGGAAATTGGTTGAAATTGGTGCAGACCCAATAGACCAAGATGCGATGAATGTTACATGAATGAACTTTGTCCCAGCAGCGATTCCGTCCTGAAGGTTGAGTTATTACAAATGCTTTGGTTCGATGGGAATGAAATTCCTTGTTCATTGGTTCCGCAGGGGATTCCGTGGTAAAAAGGCATGGGGGTGTAAATCCCTGCGAGCGTAGGAATGTAAGATTGACATTTATTAGTTACTGAGAGGACAGTTAATGGTTGGCAAAACGATTTCCCACTACAAGATCCTTGGAATGCTCGGCGCTGGCGGCATGGGAGAAGTCTACCTCGCCGAAGACACCGAACTCGGCCGGAAGGTCGCGCTCAAGTTCCTGCCACCGCAGAGCACCACTGAGGCCGATATCAAGGCACGATTCAAACACGAAGCCAAGGCGGCTGCGGCCTTAAACCATCCCAATATCGTCACCGTTTATGAAGTCGGTGAACATGAAGGCCAATCCTACATCTCCATGGAGTATGTCGAAGGCGAGTCGTTAAAGGACTTGCTTGCCAAACAAGAGCTTTCCACAAATAGGGTCATCGAGATAGCCAGTCAGATTTGTGAGGGACTGAGTAAAGCCCACCAAGCCGGAATTGTGCAGCGGGATATTAAGCCGGAGAACATACTCATCAATTCAGAAGGTCGCGTGAAAATCGCCGACTTTGGCTTGGCCAAGTTAGGGAACGTCACCAAACTCACCAAGGAATCTTCCACGCTTGGCACCCTGAGTTACATGTCGCCAGAGCAGATACAAGGCGCCGATGTTGACCAGCGTTCGGATATTTTCTCCCTTGGCGTGGTGCTGTACGAGATAATTACCCGGCAGCTCCCATTTAAGGGAGACTACGAAGCTACGGTCAGTTACTCAATTGTACACGAAGAGCCGGAGCCGTTGGCGCGTTACAAGAGCGGTATTTCCGAAGGACTGCAGCACATCGTTGATAAGGCACTGGACAAGAATCTCGACACCCGCTACCAACACGTCGATGATCTGCTGGCTGATCTGAAAAGGGAAAGGCTGGGGTCGGCATTGACACAAGCAGCCCGTGCGTCGCGCACACGAAAACCCATCCGTGCTTTTATGTTTGCCGGCACACTCATCCTGACCACAATCTTGCTCGTCACCGGTTACTTCTTCTTCAGTGGCGAAGCGGAATCCACCGAGCGTATTCTGATTGCCGTGGTAGATTTTCTCAATGAGACTGACGAGCCCGAGTTGGATGGTCTCTCGGGCATGCTCATCACCTCGCTTGAGCAGTCTCGACGGCTTTCGGTGATCACCCGTTCGCGCATGTTGGATATGCTCAAACAGCTGGGCCGACAGGATGTCGAACGCATTGACGAGTCGTTGGGCCGGGAAATTTGCCAACAAGCCAATGTGGGGGCGCTGCTCACAGCTACCGTAAGCAAATTGGGCAAGCTCTATGCCATCGACTTGAAGGTGTTTGATATAAAGAAAAATAAGCATTTGGTGAAAGCCAGAGAGCAGGATGAAGGGCAGGAGAACGTGCTCAACATGCTCGATAAGCTTGCTGAGAAAGCACGCAAGGGTTTGAAGGAGAAAGAAGAGGAAATTCAAGGAGCCAGGAGCCGCCCCCGGCGCCGGTCGGAATCTGGGATAGCAGCTCTCCCGACAA
>JBHHVC010000339.1:0-1970 GCA_046754125.1 Candidatus Zixiibacteriota bacterium | reverse complement strand
ATCGAGGATAGTGCTTGATTCTTCGGAGAGACTTTTGCATGTTCTAACTGCTAACGGTGACAAATCGTCCTTTTGAAACGACTATACTGAAAGTCTCGACTTGTTCTGCTAGCCGTGGAGGAAGATATGATCTGGACCGCAAGGGCCATCTTACTATTCTCAGTTCTTCATCTGTTATTCCTTTCTCCTTCTACAAATGCAGCGGTTGGGGCTATAGCCGGCAGGATAACTGACCGACAGAGCGGTGCCGTTATTGAAGGTGCGACGATTACAGTTGTGGTCGCCGGTCAGGTACTAAGCGCGACTAGCCAATTCGACGGAAGTTTCGGTCTGGGCTCTTTGGAACTCGGGCACTACGACCTCTCAGTTCAAGCGGGAGGATACAAGCCCATAACATTGAGAGATCTGGTCGTGGAGTCGGATAAGGTCACAATTCGGGAGATTGCGCTTGATAGCGCCCCGCCATCGGATAAACGCCCCGATTCGATTGAAACCAATGAGAAGAAGAAGGCGTCCGATGATCCGCAGCAGCATATGGCTGCGGACAGTGCGGTACCAGTCGAGACCAGGCACTATATCGACAGGGACGAGATGCACCACCTGCCGGTTCGCTACCCGGATGAAGCAGTCGCCCTTCAGAACGGCGTGGCGACCTTAATCAAAAGTCGTATTCACTTCAAGCAGACGCATATCCGAGGGGGGCGACTTGATAACAACAGCTACCTTCTCAACGGCGTTCGTATCACCGAAGCGACAAACGGTATCTTTAGCGCGACAGTTTCTCCATATGCTGTCGGCTCGATCAGTTTCATGCCGGGCAACTACTCAGCCGAGTATGGACAGGCCAACGGCGGGATAATCAGTATTTCCATGCCATCAGGCGGTCCTCGCTACTCCGGCACGATTGAATCGGTCAGTGACAATGTCGGCGGGTCCGGATTCGACCAGAACTGGTACACGGGAACATTGAGTGGACCTGTCCCCGGTTTGAGCAACAGCACTTTCTTCACTTCGGTTGAGCGGCGGTATCTCGGTGATGAACGCCCTTCCCTTGTGAGCAAGGAAAGCCTGCCGGGCAGTCCAAACCGCTTGCCGAACAACTGGCGCAAGGGATTCTCCTTTGCGGGGAGGCTGGATTTCCAAATCAGGCCGAAACTGCAACTATCAGTAACTGGGAACAGATCAACAGACCAATGGCGGCAATACATCCACTCATATCTCTTCAACAGCGAACATATGCCTTATCACAGCGTCGAGAACATGGTGATCTGCGCCGAACTGTCCCACGAAATCTCTTCACGGACTTCCTACCGGCTTGCGGCGTCCTTTGCGGAAAATGAGCGCTTCCGAGGGGACGGGCTTTTGCGCGAAGACCTTCTTGCCTACAACCAGCCCGGAGGAAACCCTCGATTCAACACAAGAACGCTGTTCTGGGATGAAGGACACGTCTGGGACGATTACTTGCACCAGAAGACAAGCAGCAAAGGGCTGAAGGGTATATTGACGCTAACCCCGGGGACTCATCATCAGATAAAGCTCGGATTCGATCTCATGCGGCATACAGTCCGTTCCTACCAACATTTCTTCCCGGCTAAGATTGGCGACCCAACGGACGCTACGGATTATGACAACTATCTTGACATAGACCGTTTCGGGTACGACTCGCTCGGAAACGAATCTGACGGCGAAAGGATGAACGGTTTTCTGGCTAACAGACCAAAACACCCGGTCGATCTGGCTGCATTTGTTCAGGAGCGGTTCACCTGGCGGGCACTTCGAGTAAGCCTTGGAATTCGGCTCGATCGGTACGACTATGACACACGTGTTGTTAGAAGCAGTGCGCGCCCGCTCGACCCGGACACTGGTCAAATCACGAAGGCGTTCATTCTGAATAGCTCTGATCTGACTGATGCCGAATCATACACCCACCTGTCCCCTCGTCTTGGGCTGGCCATTAGCATGGGTGAGAG
>JBHHVC010000338.1:0-1984 GCA_046754125.1 Candidatus Zixiibacteriota bacterium | reverse complement strand
GTGAAGGTAGCTTGATTTCCTCTCCGGACGCTCTAAGAACTTCTATCCAGTTGAGTCGTTGTTCGTTACCTATGATTCCGCTGTTATACAACTCGACAAATCTTGGAAAAAACTGCTTGATTAGTTTTTGTTCTTCATCCACGGACAGGTATTTGTTGCTGATACTCTGAAATTGAGCATTGGATCTTGCATATTCCCGTTGCATCCTGTCTCTGAAATAAGAACTGCTGACAACAAGACCGCTACTCAGCACAAGGGTAATGATCAGTGCAATTAATGCCCCGCGCAGACATTGCCAGTCTATATCGTTACGCTTCATGTCCTATTCCCAACACAACCCTCACGGAAAACTTTGCCTCCGCCTGCTTGGATTGCGCATCGCCACGCAGACTGGCATTCGAACTGATATCCAGCGGCAGCTCGAGCACTTCCACATCATGTACCGAGGTGAAACCGCGCAGGGTCTCCGCGAACGTGTTGATAGTGGTAATGGCATTGCGGTAGTTGCTGTCAAAGGGATCCAGGTGTCCCGCCACCTGTGCAATCTGGTAGAGCCGGTAGTTCGCTCCCGATATCGGCGTATACGGCTGTGCGTAAGGATTGCCCGGCGTCTGCACGGCCGGAGTACCGTCAATATTGGTATCGGGTTTGGTGCTCGCCACCCATTTGATATCGTCGATTTGTATCGTCGGATGCTGACTCAGGCCCTTGCTGATCACTGCCAGTATTTCGATTGGTGAGGTCTTGTGCTTGAGCAGGATCTCGGCAATATCGACGGCAACTTCCAAATCCGCCGGTTCCACCGGTGTGTGGAGAAGCCGGTCCTTTGCCATCTGATAGCGGGCTTTGTAGAATTCCGCCTTTTTTTGAGCGGCAAGACTTTGCTGCTTGAAGGACATGCCATCCATGAGATTGAAGCCACCCCAGCCTGCGGCACACAAGAGCAAAACCGCGCTCGTCGTTATCATGGAATAACGCATCCTGCGCACGGAAAAATAGCGCCGATCCGTCGCCGTCGCATAGAAGTTCCGCGGTCTGGTCTTCAGCAAATGATGGGCAAAGAGTTGGTCACTGAACGGCGTCGATACCTTGCGTTGCGAGCCGGTCGCAGCCAGCAAGTCATTAAAATCCAGCACATGGTACTTGATCAGGCTGGAATCCCTGTGTTCCTTGCGCAGATCGTCCTTTAGCTCCCCCGCCGCCAGGATATACGGGGTATACGGCGCCGTTCCATAGCGTGGCATTTGCACCAAACGGCTGATACGAAACTCCCGATTGTAAATATATGTCTGCCGCAAGCCGCTTATGCTTTGCAAAGACACAATCAGCATATTGTCGGACTGGCCCGGTAACTGCCTTGCCAGCGATTCGGCCAGCAACGGCACGGAATAGATCCCGGCCACGGGCGCCTTGGCTTGATCGAGAAGGGCGATCCATGGAGACACCAGATCGGAATTGACGATTGCTGTCATCAAGACACGGTCATCGCGGCGACCTTCTTCCTCACGACCCTGGATTCGATGATAAAAATACGGCGTATCGCGGAACAACCTGCCTTTTTTGCGTGCCAGTATCGCTGTCCGGTCCGACCCGAACACATGCGGGATCGTATCCTGCTTGAACTCTTCCTCAAACAGATCGACGAGAACATAAACAGGGGTGTTTGCCGTTTCCCGGAGATAGCGGGCGAAATACTCACGGCCTTTTACATCGGCATCAAACAGGTAGGAACTGCCCAGATCACCGTTTCGCCAATGATACACCGACGCCTTGTGTGCACTGAGTAACAGTGCCCGCCGCTGGCTGAACTCAAATCTCGATGTTAGTGATGAGATCATAAATCGGTCCTAGTACGGAGAACATCACCCAGCCGATAACAGCGCCCAAGATAACTGTCATAGTCGGCTCGATCATGGACTGCAGACGTTCAATGGATTCGCGAATATCACGGGTATAAAAATAGGAAACATTCTCGAGTGACTCT
>JBHHVC010000337.1:0-1987 GCA_046754125.1 Candidatus Zixiibacteriota bacterium | reverse complement strand
CTCGATGACACTCAGGTATTTACCGTTTCCGCTAAACTCGATGACCCATCGAACATCTTTTGGTTTGAACCCGGGAGGCAGGACCAATCCCTTCTTTTCCGCATACTCTTTCAACAGGTGAAGCATCAGCGTTCCCTCCTGATTCCTTTGGCCACTTTATCACTGGCAAAATCGGGTATGGCCATCACACCCGCTGTCACTATTGGCTGAAAGAGGCTGATAGCCAGGTTGAAGTTGTTTTCCTTCCATGTCGCAGGATCGAATGGTCGAGAGAGATCGAAGACGTCATAGAGAACCCAGCCAAGGTTGTCCATATCGACGGCAATCGGTTCTACCGGGGGAGCGTCAGGTTCAACCAGATCAAACCAGGCAGGAAACTCACGGCATCCCAAAAACGGCTGGTAGATACATTTGCCGTGTGAGGCCCGCCGACGGAACTGGTTTTCCAGTCCCTGCAGGCGGTTTTCAAAGCCCGGCCAGGGGTGTACTTTGGCGTGAAGTCTGTAAGCGACGTTTTTCAGTGCCATTGTCTGTCTTTGGGTTCGACCTTTGGAATCATCTGTTGCATCGGCGAAGATCGGTTTCGGGGCTTCGCCACCCATATAGCGCAGGACAGCTTTCTGACTTATCTTCTCCTTCACCTCGTTGCGCCGAAGTGCGATGTAGCTCGGTGGTTTGAAGATTTCGATTTTCGTAATCTGCCACCGGAACTCCTTCGGCTTGCAGTATATGGCGTCATAGATTCCGCGCGCGGCAGACGGCGTAATCACCGGGTAGCTGAACCTTTCGACCTTCATTTCGGGCCTGGTGAAGCAGGCCAGGTTCCCCCATACATCGAGAGCCTGATCTTTTGGTTTCATGTTGTCTCCTTTCAGGTAACGTTATGCAATTAGTAGATTGTCGTTTGGTGGAATCAGCCCCAGGTCACGAGTGTAATCAGCAGCATGATCCTTGAGATAAATGTACCAGTCACTTATTTCCTTGCTTCCATATCGTTCCTCGACTGGTTCCATGAACGGTTCGTGCGCTCCGGGACGGTACAAGGCAACCGTATAGGGTCGGGCCTTTGCCTGCCATGCTCGGGTCATCCCTTTCTCGCTTTCGCGCAATTCGTCACAGAGCCTGTCTAACTTGTCGAGGTCATACGGTACCAGAACATTGATGGCGGGTCCGTCGATTAGGCGGTATTGCTTTGCGACATCGATAAAGTCCAGTCGCAGAATAGCTTTGGTTAATTCCGTGTTCTGGTCGCCGGGGCGGTTTAGATCGTATAATTTCCGGTAGTATTTTTCGAACAGCTTGGGATCATCAATACTGGGTTGGCGACTTTCATACGTCTTGATTATCGCTTCTGTTGCACCTGTCGCTTGTTGGTAAGCACCTGGTGGACAGAGTGAGCCGTCAACCTCCGGGACAAAGATAATCACATCACCTGATTCCGATCTGCCGTTGCGATTGCAGCGTCCTGCCGCCTGCGCAATGGCATCCATCGGTCCCATCGCACGGTAGACTACGGGAAAATCGACATCGACCCCAGCTTCTACGCACTGGGTTGAGATCAAGCGGCAAGGTTTCCTGTTGTCCAACTGTTGCCGTACATCGTTCAGAATATGCTTTCGATGAGCGGGGCACATGCTGGTTGACAGATGGTAAGTATTGGCCGGCTGTTCTTCTTGGACTAGTTCAAACAGATCGCGAGCATGTTTCTTGAGATTAACGATGCAAAGGACTTGCTCGCATTCAGACAATCTGGCCGACAAGTCTATCCAACTGATTCTGTTGTCCGACGATGGCCAGCTCACTTTAGTACGCTTCGCCCTTTGAAACATTCGAAGGTTAGCTGGGACTATCTCATGCGGATTCCAGCCAGCATGACAATAATTGCTAATCTTAGTTTTCAGACATTCAAAGGCCGGCTGGGTAGCGGTTGAAAATACTACCGTTGAACCATACCGTTCGGTAAGGCGTGATAATGTCGCCAATGTGG
>JBHHVC010000336.1:0-2006 GCA_046754125.1 Candidatus Zixiibacteriota bacterium | reverse complement strand
GAGGTCCGTTCCGACGATCCTTTTTCCTGTGATGCTATCGCTGTAAGTGTCAGCGCCCCAACCTGTGCCTTTGCTTTCAGACCAAAGAGCCCTTGAACCCGCGAGGAATAGCCGGCGAATTGCGTGTTTGGCAAGCTAAGCGTTGTGTTACCGGCCTCTATCTCCTTGAGAACGTCGTCATCATCCCCCTTGTATCGAATCTGTATCCGGTTGGCCAGGGGGATATCGGTCCGGCTGTCCTGCGACACCTTGACGGAAATCTTGGTGCCTATAGTCCCGCTAATCTCGAACTGGGATATCTGGTCCATATTCAGCGAAGGGAATTTGCTCTGCTGAAAGTCGCTGGTTTCGGGCGTGTCGGTCCAGCTGGACCGACCCGAAAAACTGATCCGGCGAAACCCGCTGACCCTCAACCCGGCGCCGCCTTCACCAAATACTCGATCGAGCCTCTTTGGCAAAGCGACGGAAACGCCAATCCCCTGACGCTGCTGCTGTCGCTGCGGATTATTCAGGGAACTCGTCACTATTGTCGAGAAAGCATCATCCTTCCACTTGCGCAACCGGTATTGCATAAAGCGTTCGGCATCAACTGAAACCGGTATCAACTTTTGAGAATGACTACCAACTCGGTATATTTGCGTGTTGAAAGTAAAGGAGCTGTTTTCAAACGAAGCTCGTGTAAATACTGGCTTGCGCCGAAGCTTCTGTGACAGCAAGGGAAATGTTTGGGGATAGAGTGCCGCCGAGAATTCGTACGAAGGCTCATCGTACGGAGAGACATATAACGGCTGGCTGTCCAGAGTTGCCTGGAAACCTATTCCACCTGCAATGGCCGACCGGGAGACTACAGCTGTCAAAACCATGACTGCGGTAAGTACGGTCAAATATGTTCTTCTAATCGTCAAGACCCACTCTGGGTTTGCATTAACATCTAGTCAATAGAGATTTATTCGATATGTTTCCTCCTATTCAAAGTGCCCAATACGAATTACTTCTTCTTCGAGTGTAATCCCAAATCGCTTTTGAACTCTCTGCTTCAAAAGATCGGCCAGTTTGTCAATATCCTTTGATGTTGCGCCGCCAGTATTGACAATTATATTGGCATGCTCTCTAGACACTTTAGCTGCTCCAACTGTCATTCCCTTAGCCCCCGCCTCATCCAAGAGCCTCCCTGCTGCCATTTTACCGTGCGGCTGCTCCCGATCCGGGATATTCTTAAAAAAGCAACCTGCCGAGTCAATATCTTGCGGTAGTTTAGCTTTGCGGCGAGCAAGAATATCCTCAACCCGCCGTCTTACCGCCTCCGTAGTTTCGGGCACAAGAGTAACCTGCGCTGTCACAATAACTTCACCAGTTTTCTTGAGGTCAGAGTCTCGATATGCAAACCCGCACTCGGCCGGTCCGGCCTTTCTGACCACTCCTTGTCGGTCAACAAGGGTTACGCTTGAGAGTACTTTCCCGATCTCTCCTCCGTACGCTCCAGCATTGCCGAAAATGGCGCCGCCCACTGTTCCGGCTATCCCAGCGGCAAATTCCAAGCCGGCCAGTCCGTTATCAGTAGCATAATCGACCAGTGCAGTGAGTTGCTCTCCGGCTCCGCACTCAATCGTGGCTGGATCAGCCAGTCGGAGGCCGGATATCGCCACCCGAATAATTAACCCATCGTAGCCCTCGTCAGACACCAACAAGTTACTGCCTCCACCAAGCAGCACGAACGGTACAGAAAGTTCGCGAGCGGCTTTGACCGCTCTTACCACATCATCAGAAGAAAACACCTCAACGAAGAACCTGGCAGATCCGCCGGTCTTATAGCCTGTGAACGGAGCCAAAGGCTTATTCGTCTTCAAATCACTGCCCAAAATACGCCTAAGGCCCGACTCCACCTCGTTCCCCATAACTGGTAGTTGCACAATCATTTTCGCCAAGAATATACTAAAACTCTCCAAATGCACAAGGACAAACAAGCAACAGCCGAACTCGGCAAAGCTTGCTCATCTGTGACGATT
>JBHHVC010000335.1:0-2026 GCA_046754125.1 Candidatus Zixiibacteriota bacterium | reverse complement strand
GCCAGCGAAGTCGCGGGATGGAAAACAGTTGGGGAGTGTCGCGGTCCCATAGAAGGACAACAGGGGCTGCATCTGCTCAAGCTCCTGGATCATCGTGAGGCAAAACAACTGGATATGGAAAACGACTACGATCAACTCAAAGAGATGGCCCGTCAGGACAAAACCGGTCGGAAAGTTGACGAGTGGATCGCCGAGCTGAAAAAGACAACCTATCTCGATTACCGGCTCGATCTGTAGTGCGCCTCGATGATTACCTGTCAACGGTCGGCATCGTAAAACGCCGTACCGTTGCCAAAGACTTGGCGGCCAACCGCATGGTTGAGGCCAATGGTCGGATTGTTAAGCCGTCCTATCAGGT
Source organism: Candidatus Zixiibacteriota bacterium (assembly GCA_046754125.1). Classification (GTDB taxonomy): domain Bacteria; phylum Zixibacteria; class MSB-5A5; order GN15; family FEB-12; genus JBHHVC01. The sequence continues at coordinate 1,668 of JBHHVC010000335.1, read as the reverse complement.
TCGGTTACAGGATATCATTCAGATCAAAGGATCGAAACCGGTCTGCATTGAAGTTCTTGCGTTGCCGACCGGATCAATACCAAAACCCGATCGGGACAGGTATTTCAAGAGAATTGCGCTCAGGGCGTAGCAGTTAGTCTGTGGGGCAGAAAGTTTGCCGTTTTGCTGTTATGAGTTAGGATTAGACAATTATCGAGGTATGCCTCGCCAGTGCTGGTCGTGGCAGATCGAGTCCAGACCTCAAATCCAGCTTAGCCCTTTTGTCCCTCCAATCAGAGATGACCCTGTCCCCACACGAAGCTCCGCAGTTGGCCGGTGCCGCCGCTAAGCTGGCTGTGAAGAATAGTCGAGAGGAGTCGATAATGTTAAGTGGGACAATACGGTACACTTACTGTGGGCATGTTGACAGGAGGCAATTTGTCGTGAATAAGCACGTAGTGACAACGATGGCAATCTGGTCGGTTGTGGTCACCGGATCGTTGGCCTGGAATGTCCACCGAGAGCAGCAGGAACACAACCAAATCGCCAGGGAATCTGCGCGCGCATACTTTCAGCAAATCGTCCTGGACCGATCGTGGAATGCGGGGCACGGTGGCGTCTATGTACCGGTAACCGACTCCACCCCCCCCAATCCGTATCTCGAGGACCCTCTTCGAGACCTCACCACCATAGAAGGAATTTCGCTGACAAAAATAAACCCGGCCTACATGACTCGGCAGATTTCTGAAATCGCTGCCAAAAGAAACGGCGTGAAGTTTCACTTAACAAGTCTTAACCCGATTCGCCCGGCCAATAAGGCGACTGACTGGGAGGAGCAATGGCTACGTACCTTTGAGGACGGACAGGACGAAGAGGACGGAGTCCTGGAACAGGGGGAGTTTACCGTAGACGGAAATGATGTGGCCTACAGATATATGGCACCGTTGTTCGTAAAGAAGAACTGCCTCAAGTGCCATGAAAAGCAGGGATACAAACTCGGCGATGTTCGGGGCGGAATCAGTGTCACGATGCCGTCCATGGAACCTGCGCATAATGCGGCCCTGATTGCAACTCATGCCATTGCCCTTGTTCTCGGATTGGCCGGGATTCTATTGTCCGGTGTCCTGTTGGAACGCGGCAGGCGGAAGCTGGTAGAGTCCAACAACAAGCTGGAAGGGACACTTGCAGAGGCCCGGCAGCTGGCCAGCGACCTGCAAGCCGAACATGTTGAACTGGATGCAGCCCACCAAAAGCTGGAAGGGACCCACATGGACCTTAAAGCGGCACAGGCTCAAATGCTCCAGCGCGAAAAGATGGCATCAATCGGTCAATTGGCCGCGGGGGTCGCCCACGAAATCAACAATCCGATCGGGTTTATCACAAGCAATCTTGGTACCCTCAAAAAATATGCGGAGGCATTTACCGGATTCATCAATACGCAGTCGCAGATGCTCTCGTCGCTAAATGCCGACGAGCAGGTAGATCAAGTGAAAAAGGACTTCGACATCGAATACTTGATAGATGATACGGCAGACCTGTTACAGGAATCGATAGAAGGCGCCGAACGTGTGAAACAGATTGTGCAAAACCTGAAGGGCTTCTCCTGCATCGACGAGGTCGCTATCGTTCAGGCCGACATCAACGAATGCATTGATACCACGCTCAAGCTGATTCCGACAGGACTTGAGA
>JBHHVC010000334.1:0-2090 GCA_046754125.1 Candidatus Zixiibacteriota bacterium | reverse complement strand
GGCGATGTCAACGACGACGGCGATAGCAAGAACATTGTCGACCTGACCTGCCTTGCAGATCATCTCTTTGGGGCCGGCTGCACCATGCCCTGCCCGGAGGAAGCGGACGTAAACGGCGATCTGGCTGTAGCCAATATCGTGGACCTGACCTGTCTCGTCGACCACTTGTTTGGTGATGGTTGCGCGAGTCCCGCCTGCCCGTAGGAGGACATTAGGACGACCCAATTAGTACAGACCGGCCGCCATATAACGTGGCGGCCGGTCGTTTCTTGATCCCGAAGGCCACAACAGAACCCGTTTTTCATCTTGACAAACAGGATATTATTAGCTATGATTATCTGTATTACTACAACTGGACAGCACATAAGGACGATTTCTATGTCTTCTCTACATCGCTCAGTCATTACGGTAGTTTGTGTCTTGCTCTTTGCCAGTCTTGCCCTTGCCTACTCCAGCGGGGCGCCAAATGGTTACACCGGTGGGCCTGGTGAAGGGAACTGCACTACATGCCACTCCAGCTTTCCGCTGAACTCTGGCTCAGGTTCGCTAGCTATCACGGCACCAGCCGGTTATGTGCCGGGCGATACGATTGACATAACTGTCGACCTGGCTCATACAGGGCAGGATCGCTGGGGTTTTATTCTTACCGCTCTGGACCAGTCCGGAAACGCGGTTGGCAACCTGATAATCACTGATCCGTCGCGAACTCAAAAGTCAGTAGGTGGTGGCAGGCAATACGTAAAGCACACATCCAGTGGCACCTACAACGGTGTACCCAACGCTTCCCCCGGCTGGACATTTCGCTGGGCCAGCCCTCTGTCGCCAAGCGGCACGGTATTGTTCTACGCAGCGGGCAACGCTGCTAACGGCAATTTCAGTACATCCGGCGACTACATTTACACGACCTCTACCTCAGTGACCGAGGAACAGCCGCCCTGCTGTATCGGCACACGTGGCGATGTCAACGGCGATGGCGGTGATATCAATATTGTCGATCTGACCTGTCTTGCAGATTTCCTCTTTGGGGATGGATGCTCTCAGCCATGCCCGGAAGAAGCGGATGCCAACGGCGACCTGTCCGGACCTGACATTCTCGACCTGACGTTTATTGTCGACTTTCTCTTCGGTGTCACTCCGCCGCTTGTTCCGTGCCCGTAAAGGGCCAACGTGGCCCTGACACTGGCCGCATCCGAAGCATTTGGTAGTCCTGTTGTGAATAGTCTGATGATCTTTCCTATAATTCCAATTGACCTGTCCGTTTTTGCCGATATATTCTGCCGATTGACAGGAGGTTACCGACAGTGAATGTTGCCGAAATACGAAGCGCTATAACGGACCTAAAAGCGAGACTCGAAAAACTAGCGAGGTATCTTTGACCTCGACATGCGTACCGCAAAAATAGCGGAACTCGAGAAACGATCTTCCCAACCCAATTTCTGGGAAAACAACCAGATAGCACAGGCCGTCCTCAAAGAAGTCGCCGTTCATCGACGCTGGGTAGAGCAGCATTCGAAGCTCGTTGAAGAACTCAACGACAATGAAGAACTTCTCACTATCACCGATATCGACGGCGATCATGACGATGCAGACCAAATCATCGCAGCTATGGATGAACTGTCCGCCTCTATAGAAAAGTTCGAGTTCGAGGCGCTCCTGTCAGGGGAAGATGATCACCGCTGCGCCATAGTATCAATCCATCCCGGGGCAGGCGGCACAGAGTCGCAGGACTGGGCCGAGATGCTGTTTCGTATGTACAACCGCTGGGCGGAACGACGAAATTGGACGGTGGAACTTATGGACTACCAGCCGGGCGAAGAGGCCGGGCTGAAGTCGGCTACTTTTGAAGTCAAGGGCGATTATGTCTATGGCCACTTCAGGGCCGAGCGCGGCGTTCATCGACTGGTACGAATATCCCCCTTCGACGCCAACTCTCGGCGACACACGTCTTTTGTGGGAGTGCATGTTTACCCGGTAGTTGAGGACAATGTCGAGATCGAGATTAAGGAAGATGATATACGAATTGACACCTACCGTGCATCCGGAGCCGGTGGACAACATGTAAATAAAACGTCTTCGGCAATCCGAATCAC
>JBHHVC010000333.1:0-2095 GCA_046754125.1 Candidatus Zixiibacteriota bacterium | reverse complement strand
GCACCGCCTGCAGACCGACCAGCCCCTTGTTTAACACGACACTGTCGGGGGACTCATATACGATCTAGTAGGGTCCGTCCCACGCGAAGGCCAGCAGATCGCCTGGCATGATATTTATTTTCAGATTGAGAAAATCGAGGGTCAGCGGATCGTGTCGGTCCGGGTTCACACATAGCCTCGCTCATCTTTGCAAGCGCTGAAATGGATACACTGACAGGCTGCTAGGTTGCAATCGGCGAACGACCCCGGCTTGCAGATTCCATTAGCTCGACCAGAGAGGGGCTACCTCCAAAGCTGGCCGCCGCTCTCTCGACTACATCAGCTATCTGCGTCTCGACAGCCTCAGAATTGATCACAACATACGGGACGCTATTAGCATCGCATAGCTCTGTCATTCGAAGCAGCTCCAGTATTGCTGCAAATCGACCATCACAGATGACGAAATCAAATCCACTCCAGCCAACCTTTGGGTCTTCAGACACCTTGTCCCAAACATCCAGTTCAGACCCGACTTCGACAGCCTGCCGGGCGTACTTTCCGTCTAACGATCGATCGAGACTAAAAAGCAGAACGTGCATCGGCTTGAATCCGGCACCGGGTTTCAGCGAGCCTGCCAAGCGCTGCCCGGGCGAGCATAGCGGTAAAGTAAGAGTAAATGTTGTCCCCTTCCCCTCGACTGAGTCGACATCGAGCCTGCCGCCATGTTCTTCGGCAATGTTGCGACAGACCGACAAGCCGATCCCTGTACCGACAACATCATCTTCCCCCCACACTCCTTTGGTCGAGAAAAACGGATCGAATATGTGGGCCTTGTTTTCCTCAGATATACCTGAGCCGGAATCGCTTACTTTGATTTGGGCGGAGTCGTCCAATCGGAGAAGCGAAATAGTGATGACTCCATCCGAGCCGATCGCATCTCGAGCGTTTATCAACAAGTTCAATAAAAGCTGCTGGATCTTCCCGGAGGAAACACTCACCGGTGGCACTTCCTCATAGTTCGTAACGATCTCTATGTTAGATTTGTCGATTTCGCGCTCGACAAGCTTGACAGACTTGCTGATCAGCTCAGCCAGGTCCTCGGGCCGAGCCGCCGTATCGGTTTGCGCCCGGGAATATGTCAGAAGCGACATCGCTACTTCGTTGGCCCGCTCGCCCAATGTGACTATAGTCTGCAGTGTGTCACGAGCAATCTCGATAGCGTCATCGTTTCCCAAATCTTCCAGCGCTAAGGATGCGTTACCTATGATTCCGGCGAGGTAATTCTTGAACTCATGTGCAACCCCTGCGGCCAGCATACCAACGGCCGAGAGCTTTTCCTGTTCAACTGCCCGCTGTTGAAGCCTGCGCTCTGTTGTTATGTCCTCACCAACCGACAGGAAACTGCGAATCTCACCCCCATCGCCGAAGATGGGCGTTATGATCTTGCGTTCCCAATAGAGAGTGCCGTCTTTCTTCTTGTTTTGCAATGTACCTGTCCACGGCTTGCCCAAAGCGATAGTCTGCCACATCTCGCGATAGAAGGCCGGTCCATGCCGTCCTGATTTGAGTATGCTTGTTCGTTGGCCAACCACCTCAGCTGCAGAGTATCCCAGGAATCGACAGAATTGTGAGTTCGTGTACTCAATTGTCCCATCGGTGGCGGTGATTACGATAAGGCTTGCAGACTGGTTGACAGCTGCAGTCAATCGCTTCAACTCGGCCTCCCGTTGCACGCGCCTTGTGATATCCGTTGCCCAGGCATGCACAAACCGCCGTCCACGAACAGGTTGCAGGCTCCACAACCATGTCAGGCCATTTACGGTAACCTGCAGGTCGGAGACGGCTCGTTCGGACGATATACACGAGTCGACTAACTGCTGGATGTCTGCCGGTAGAAAGTGACTAATCTTATCAGGTGAGTCCTTCAGTTCAGTCATAGTTTTGACTGCCGCCGGATTCATGTAGGTAACCTGCGCCTCGTCGTCCAGTTTCAGGATCGTGCTGGGATTGTCCATGGGGATTTGCGCTAACTGCTGGATTTGTTCGTGAGCGCGGTGTCGTCCAATGAAGCTGCCGACCAGACGTGCCAGGGCATCAATGAGAAATTGGTCTTGAG
>JBHHVC010000332.1:0-2126 GCA_046754125.1 Candidatus Zixiibacteriota bacterium | reverse complement strand
TTTATATTGTTTATTAACAAAATAAAAAAAGCGACCGGTCGCAACATCGGCAGAGTGATCGAAAACAACTGGCGCATCGGCGAGGCTCCGTTTATCTCCGCAGCCTCATATAATTCGTCGGGAATCGACTTAAGGCCTGCCAGAAAGACCAGCATGTAATATCCAACCGACATCCAGACATCCATTGCCATGATCGAGTAAAGGGCCGTGCCACTATCGTAAAGAAAACCGTATTCGGGCGGTTGAAGCCCAATCATTTCAGCGAGGTATGCTACATATCCACCGCGCTTAAAGAAGTTGTTAAAGATGAGCGCCACTACCACCATCGAAGTAATCCAGGGCAAGAAATAACCGGCGCGAAACAGTTCACGAAGCTTGAAGCGGCGGTTTACTAACATGGCCATAGTTAATGACACTACAGTCGTTACAGGGATTGATCCCAGCACGAAAATACAGGTATTTTTCAGGGCAAGGATAAAGTCAGGGTCGCTGAGCAAGGAGCGGTAGTTTGACAAACCGACCCACTCGAAATCCTTTGCCAATAATCGAAGATCAGTGAATCCAAGGACAAACGAGTACGCCAGTGGAAAAAGCCAAAAAAGCCCGAAGGTGAGCAGCCAAGGGGATACTAACAGTAGACCTGAGGCTTTGCGCGCCTTCATTGCCTGTCGATATCTTCAATCTTGTAGCGAGCCGATAGAAGGTGCTCGGCCACAAGCTCATCATCGCCAAACAATGTCTTCTCGACAGCGTCCTCTATAATACTTTCAATCTCGATCCAGTGCGGGTCGACCGGAGGGTGTTTGGCGGATTGTATCGCCCGTATGAACGTCATGAGGTGGTCGTTGTTGGTGAAATAGCTGTCCTGTTGCGCCTGCCGGTTGGACGGGTTGGCGGACAGATTTGCCCTGCAAAACCGGATTTGGTTCTCAGCATTTGTAATCCACTTAATGAACTTGCGAGCGGCATCTTTGTGATCCGATGCGGCATTGATTGCCAGAAACTCCCCACCCATAAATGACCGCCCGGGGAACTTGGGACCGGGGATTAGAGTCGAAAGAAGATTGATCTCACGATTCTCAAGCTGAATCCGCTTGAGCAGCCAGTCGCCTGACATGATAAAGCCGATTTTGCCTTCGAGAAAGGCATCTTCAATACCTCGCTGATTGGCCACATAGCCACAGCTATCGTGCAGATCGCGATAAAAACTCAATGACGAAACCGCCTGATCCGATGCCATAAGACAATACTGGTTGTCCTCGGAGAATATGCGCCCCCCAACAGACCAAAAGAAAGGGAGAAACTTTTTGTACAGCCGGTGCTTCTCGGCAATGTTTGATCCCCACCCGTAGACATCCTTGCCGAGTGCGTTCACTTTCATCGCGGCCTCAAAGAACTGGCCCCAGGTTATGGGGACAAAGGATTCATCATATCCCGCGCGGAGCAGCAGATTGCGGTTTGCAAAGAGAACACGCGTACCGAGAATCCAGGGTGAGGCGTAGACCTTGCCGCGATAGGTCGCCATCGTCCAGCCCTGGCTATCCGAACTGTCGCTGACAACATCGTTTGATATGTCGAGCAGTTGATCGTTGTTGGCAAATTGAGCAATCCAGTCAGAACCGAGTTCGACCACATCAGGACCGGTGCCGGAAGCAAGGGAGATTACTATTTTTTCGTGCCCGTTGGCCCAGGTCAGATCGGTCAGGTTAACCTTGATGTCCGGGTTGGCCTGTTCAAACTCGGAAACCATCGCCTCGATTGTCGGCTTAATTGCCGGATCGGTCCAGAATTGCCACCACTCGATTGTAGTCGTTGCGTGCACACTGCTATTCATAAGCAGAAGCGCCGCGCATATGCAAACCATGTTCTTCAATGACTCACCTCTTTATTGTACACAATAGCCTATCACACCCTATCCCTTCCTGACCAGTGCAATTAAGGTTTGGTCCCAATTCCGGTCAACATAATTCTTTTTGTTGATTGGTCTTGTCTGTGCCACTTCTTCATTAGACAAGTATGATATACGTAATCACTCTCGCTGCCGCATCGGGTGCGCACCGTTGGATAGACCCCGACCATGTTCCGGCGCTGGTCGGATCGCTGCTGGCCATTGCCATTGTTCTATG
>JBHHVC010000331.1:0-2134 GCA_046754125.1 Candidatus Zixiibacteriota bacterium | reverse complement strand
AAAGAATCTAGGATTTGAGAGATTCCGTGTGCCGCCTGTTCACTTTGAGGCTTTGCGTTGAGACTTCATGATGCTCGTTCGGATAGTTTTCTTGGGGCTTCTGGGTTTTGTATGGATCCGCTCTGAAAAAATGGCTGGACATCGCCAGATTTTCTGCAAGAATGTGTGATTTAGCAAGGTAATCTTGCGGAAAGGAGCGTGTGATGAATACAGAGCCAGATGCTGTGACGAAGGTTCTTGGCATTGGGGGCTACAGGGTTACTGAATGCGAAGTGAGCGAGTCAGAGATTCGTTTGCGCATTGAGCGAGAAAACCCGGGCCATATTTGCCCTAATTGTAAGCAGATGATTCTTTTCTGTTACGACAGCACTGAGCGGACGGTGAAGGATCTGCCGATGTCAGGTAAACCGGTATATCTGACGTTCAGCCAGCACAGGATAGAATGTCCTTGCAGTGGTCGCATCGTGAAAGAACATTTGGAATTCGTCGAGCCCTATCAACATCAAACTTGTCGTCTGCAACAGACGGTTTACTGGTGGTTGCGTACTGGAACGACCACTAGTAAAGCAGCCAAGGCATTCGGCCTTTCATGGGACCAGGTGCGTCATATTGACAGCCGCATTATCAAGCAAGAACAGGGTAGGCAGAGTTGGGTTGGCCTGCGTCGTATCTGTGTAGACGAGAAGGCGATTGGTCGCGGTCATGACTACATTACGATAGTAAGCGACTTGGATGTGCATAGAGTCGTATTTGTAGTGGAAGGACGCAAGAAATCGTCCTTGAACAAGTTCTATAGGCGTATCGGCAGTGCTCGTTGCCAAGAGTTGGAAGTTGTGGCTATGGACGTGTGGAGTTCATACATCGAGAGCACGAGGAAATACGCTCCTCAGGCCAACATCGTGTTCGATAAGTTTCACATCATCCGTCACCTCAACGAGAAGATCGATGACGTCCGACGAGGTATCCAGAAGAAATTGGAAAAGGAAGGCCGTCAGACGATCAAACGGAGCCGCTGGGTGTTGCTCAAGGCGAATGAGAACCTCACAGATAGGCAACGCGAAAGGCTCGATCAAATCGCCAAGAACAATGCAGAACTCTACAAAGCTTACTTGCTAAAGGAACAGTTTCGCCTGATACTGGAACCGACCAGTCTAGAGATAGGGATGAGTCGATTAGCTGGATGGTTCGCTGAAGTATACGAGAGCGGGATCAAGCCGTTGATCAAGTTTGCACAACAGTGTGGCCGATGGTTTGAAGGTCTGATGAATTACTTCAAGCACGGCGTGACCAATGCGCTTTCTGAGTCCATAAACAGCAAGATATCCCTGATGATCAAACTCGCCAACGGGTTCAGAAACCGAGACTATTTCATGCTCAAGATCTACCAACAATGTCGCGATCTTGGCTAGATCCACATAAAACCCAGAAGCCCCCAAATTCTTTGGGACAGCGTAAACAACACCGTCATCAACATTGCCTACTGCGAGGGGCGGTCGCGAGCTCCTTCCGCACTCTATAAGTTCTGCGAGCAAAATCTCTTCAAGATTATTGACTCGGACGTCCTGACGGAAATCTATGCCGACAGCGAGTATACCGGTGAAAGGCAACTGGTCTATCTAATGATCCGCGCCGAAGCCGACATTACGATGTGCCTAAAGCAGAATCCAAAGATCAGGAAATGGCGCGACCAAACCATAAGACAAGGAAAATGGGCGCCATATTGCCAGGACTACAGGATTGCAAGCCATGATTTTACCCTGCCCGAGACAGGCAAGCGTTTCCGCTTTATTGTCAAACAGAGCCTAGAGACCCATGAAGTCCGATGCTTCGGTAGTACCCACATCGATTACAGTCCGACCAAGATACTCGATTTCTATCACGTCCGATGGCCGGCTGAGACCGGCATCAAGGATCTGATTGAAAACTATTTCCTCAACAAACCGACAGGCACTTCCCCAGAGAAAGTGGAAGCTCATTACTATTGCGTGATGGTGGCTCGGTTGACGGTCGACTATTTTAGATCAATCCTATGTGCTCCCGAGTGGCGTAGCCCCGAGGAGTGGGAATGTGTTCTCTCGACCATGCGTACCAGCATTTTCAGCAACCAGAACTGCGAATTGTCTATAGACGAATC
>JBHHVC010000330.1:0-2151 GCA_046754125.1 Candidatus Zixiibacteriota bacterium | reverse complement strand
CACATAATTTTCGACGGTCCCGACCGTATGACCCGAAATGACTTTGACAAAATGAAGATTGTCGAGCTCATCCATGAGCATGGTAAGTCGATTCACTTTTCGAGATCCAACAAAGTTATAAGCAAGGAAATGGGATCGGAAGATGAGTTTATGTTTGACATAGAGGTCGCAGTTGCCAAAAAGATGTCAAAGGATATATCGCGAAAGGCATCTATGGGTATGCAGGAAAAGGCCAATCAGGGCGATTTCGCCGGTACGGCACCTCTTGGCTATATAAACAACCAGCAGACAAAGTTGATCGAGAGTGATCCAGATCGGTCGCATTACGTCAAACGTGCTTTTGAACTTATGGCGACCGGGAATTTCTCAATCCAATCCCTCGCAGACAGACTGTACCGAGAAGGTCTGAGGAGCAAGAAAGGTAATGTTGTTAGAAAGTCAGCATTGGCACTCATTCTTAACAATCCTATCTACTACGGCTGGTTCAATTGGAAAGGAAAATGTCATAAGGGCAATCATGAGGCTATTATCAGCAAAGCCCTTTATGATCGCGCTCAAGAGATTACAGGTGCCCGCTATAATCGCTCTCGTGTCACAAAGAGGAACTTCCCGTTCAGTGGTGTTGCTCGCTGCTCCGTTTGCAATTGTACTGTACTTGGAGAATTGGTGAAGGACAAATATATATATTACCACTGTGGGCTCTCAAATGGCAGGCACAAGGTAGCCTATATACCGGCTCCGCAGATGCCAGACTTGTTCGCCAAATCGGTACAGTCTATCAGTCTCGATGATGAAAGAGCTGATTGGCTCTTAGAGGTTATTGAGCACACTCAAAAGGGCGAAACTGAATACCGAAAGCGACGACTCGCGGTCTTGACGCGGGAGCAAACAAAGCTCGAAAACCGTCTCAGTAAGCTATTCGACGCCATGTTTGACGACGACATAGATGAGCAGATGCTCAAACGCAAGCAGCAGGATTATCAAGAACAGATCGAGAACGTGACGGTAGAGATTGATTCGCTGGCTTCTGGAAGTGCAGACACCGCTCAATACGCCCGAAAGATACTCGAACTCTGTAAACGGTTGTATGATATATATATTACAGTGAATGATGAGAAAAAGGCTCAGCTTCTGAGAATCATAGGCTCGAACTTTTGGCTTAAAGGCAGAACCGTAAGTGTCACATACAATAAGCCCTTCAACTATCTTGCGAATTTACCCGGTCATATAGAAAAGCTCCCCCGGCTGGACTCGAACCAGCGACCCGCTGATTAACAGTCAGCTGCTCTACCAACTGAGCTACAGGGGAGTACTGCTATCCCGGTCCCTCAAAATGACACCGAAGAACCAAGGTGAATCATTATATTTCTTTTCGGTATCTTGTCAACTGTTTTTAGGTAGCATACAGTCCCCCCGCACCGGCTATGACCGACGCAGGGTCGGGATCCTGCCGGTTTCGGTCGACGGATTGATAACTTGCTGAAATTACGTTGGTTAGGAAGTGTTCGGGATGTGCTGGCAGGTTAGTCATCTAATTGGTTGAATCTCTGACTCTTTTTGCCATATATTCACTCCCGCTGATTGCGATAACCAAGGAGTGGTTTGATAAGAAACAGGGTTAGTTTTTTCACGATTGTGCTGGTGACAACTCTCATTGTTACCGCTCAGAGTGGGACCGATCCCTTTCCGGAGACCGCCATCGGTCACCCGGACGGGCATTTACACCGTTTTTCGATCCAGGCTTCGGGGGCCTACCAGTCGCGCTCCAGCGAGCAGCAACTGGGTCTGGTTGACCTGCAGCGATACGAAATGGCCTTATCGCTGGTGGTGCACCCGCAAGTCACAATTTCCGGGCAAACCGTTGCATCGGTGGCTGATAGCAATCGATACGAAGCGGTCGGTGCACTCACACTCTATCTTCGTTCGCCGCTATGTGCCGACTGTGCGGTCAATCCGGATGGGCGCATCGGGTCGCCCGTAATCAAGCTTGAGGGAGGTGGACGGTTAAAGTCGGCCGGGATCGCCGGGAAGACAATCGCATCTATCCGACTGCTCTTGCCAATTACTTCCCTGACAACAGCAGGGGCACTATACAGGTATGTGCAGGATCGAGAGCCAGACGAAGTGCAGGAGTTTGCTGGTATTATCAGG
>JBHHVC010000329.1:0-2178 GCA_046754125.1 Candidatus Zixiibacteriota bacterium | reverse complement strand
CATCAAGACCGTTGCTGTGACAGCCGGATACATCCGTTCACAGGCGCGCCGCGAGTTTTTTTCAGCAATCGATGCCGCCAATGTCGACCTCAAAGGCTTTGATGATAGTTTCTACGTAAAGCTATGCGGCGGCAAGCTGCGACCGGTGCTTGAGACCATCGAGTATCTTTACCACGAGACCAACGTCTGGTTCGAGATCACAACTCTATTGATACCCGGTGCAAACGACTCCGACGCCGAACTTCATGACCTGACCGAATGGGTGGTTGAAAAACTCGGCCCCGACGTGCCGCTCCATTTTTCCGCATTCCACCCCGATTATCTTCTTACTGATCGTTCAGCCACCCCTGTCTCAACTCTCCAAAGGGCGCGACGTATCGCCATCGAATCCGGCATTCGCTATGCCTACACCGGCAATGTCCACGATCAGGAGGGGGATAGTACTTACTGCCACCAGTGTCGCTCTCGTCTGATTGGCCGCGATTGGTATGTTCTATCCGATTGGAACCTGACCGACGAGGGAGAGTGTAGCAGCTGTGGCGCTAAATGTGCCGGGCGGTTCGACAGTTCTCCGGGAAGCTGGGGAGACAAGCGTTTGCCGGTGTGCATGTCGGAATTTGCGTAGAACCGAGCTCCAGATTCACCGATTGACTAAAATCAAGGTCGAACGCGACCGATCCGCTACATTACAAGCATGTGGACAGTAGAGAGCACTTTCAGGGGAGGTTTCTGATTTGGTTCGACTGAGGATGGTGCCACGCGGAGTCTTGGGAAAACGAGCGAAATTGGCTACACCTGACAGCCTCACTGAAGTTGGTCGGCCGATAGTACAGCGCAAGGATGCCGTTCAGAGGTTGCGCTTTTTCAGCCAGTTATTCTCACTGCTGGTAAATATCTGGATCGCTGTTGAGTTCTATCTGTTTGTGCGCTATCTGGAGAATCCGGATTCTGTCGCTGCGGTCAACCGACCAGCCGGGGTAGAGGGCTGGCTGCCGATCGGAGCGCTGGTTTCGTTAAAACATTGGTGGGAGACGTCAGAGATCAACACGGTCCATCCCGCCGGTCTCGTGATCTTCATCGTTATCATGTTGACCGCGTGGCTGTTCAAGAAGGGTTTTTGTTCGTGGGTTTGCCCGGTCGGATTTGCTTCCCAAGTGCTGGGAGATATTTTCGACAAGCTATGGCGTCGTCGGTTGAGACCGCCTGCGTGGCTGGACTATCCGTTGCGATCCCTCAAATATCTGCTGGCTGGGGCATTTCTCTGGTCAATCGTTGTTGCCATGAATGCATACGACATCGAGAGTTTCCTCTACTCCGACTACAACCGGGTTGCAGACATTCTCATGCTGCGCTTCTTTACTCACATAAGCGCCCTCGCTCTCTGGGTTATAGTCGGCCTGTTCGCCCTGTCACTAGTCATTCGCGGCTTCTGGTGTCGGTACTTGTGCCCCTATGGAGCGCTACTGGGACTACTCGGATTGATCTCGCCGACACGCATCCGGCGCGACGCACTGGCATGCATCAACTGCTCAAGTTGCTCGCTCGTCTGCCCGTCGTTCATCGATGTCGAACGAGTCAGTGCAGTGCATTCGGATGAGTGTACTGGTTGTCTGGCCTGTATCGATAGTTGCCCGGCGCCAAGCGCTTTGAATCTGTATCCTGCATCTACAAAAACTCGTCTCTCGCCTAAGGCATGGGCCATGATGCTGGTATTGATGTTTTGGGGAATACTCATAGTTTTCAAAACAGTTGGCCCATGGCAAAACTCGATAACTACTAAAGAATACATTGAACTGATGCCGGGCATACAGCGCGGCATCTACACCCACCCCCGATAAGTCAGGAAGAACATGGCACAAGCAAAAGCAAAATCCGTATTCGAACTCTTTGCTCATGAATATGACCTGATAACCAATGCCACCCAGCGAGAGCCGCAACACAAACGCGAAGTAGACGCAATCATCAGGCGGGTTAGCCCGGGCTCAGTGCTCGATGCCGGATGCGCCAGCGGACTTACAACGTTGCTATTTGCAAGTAGAGGTGTCGAGGCGGTCGGGCTCGATCGATCGCGGGCGATGCTCTCGGTGGCAAGGAAGAAGGTCGTCCAAAGCGACTTGCCGGTATCATTTGTCAGCGGTCAGTTTGAGAAACTGCCCAAGCGTCTGAGCGAACGCTTCG
>JBHHVC010000328.1:0-2207 GCA_046754125.1 Candidatus Zixiibacteriota bacterium | reverse complement strand
CGGAAGACACTAGTATGCCGGTTCCAATCGCACGCAGGTTGATGCGGGCACGATACATCCACAGCGAAACAAGGATCGCAACAGGTGGGAAAAACAGACCGGCACGCGTCCCAGTCTTGATGATGCTGTATATCGCGAGTGGGATGCACACTATGACGAGGAGAAGTTGCCAGGCCCTGCGTTGAATGAGCCAGAAGCAAAAGGAGATGAGTATCAAGTGGACGCATGCCATCGATACTCCCAGGGGATTGCTCCCCAAGACGGACGTCCGCGCACCGGCAAAGCGATGCTCCGCCTGTCCGAAGAAAAGAACACTCAAGGCTGCTACTGCGCCGACTGAGAGCGTTGCCATCAGGACGCGACGCGCATCCTTGAACGAGACAACGAATAATGGACACAACAAACAGGCAAAAGTGTTAAAAACACTGAACCAGAGTGATTTTTTGTAACCGTAGTAGAAGCTGTGACTTGAGGGCAGACGAACCCACATCAGAATACAAATAACCAGCCACAACAACATGAATCCGTTAGGCAGAGACCACTTCACGCTGCCGCTCCGGAGGCGATGGATCAGGACGCCAATCAACGAGACGAACAGGATCGCCATGTCGTATGTGAAACCCTGCATCAGACCCGGCGCCACACTTCGCAAATAGACCTTGACGATGGGGATACTCAACAGTAATGCGAACCCCATCGACGGCCAAATGACGATCACTCCTCCGGCAACGAAGACAGCCAGTAAACCGTATGCAAATAATTCCGGAGTGAGTCCCACGGTTGTGTCTTGTCCTTAGAGCTGCTGTACGCTTACTTTCTCAATTCTAGATACTAGCCACCGGAGAATGCCGGGTTCGTGGCTGTTTCCCGGCCCTTCGATTTCGCCACTATGAGCAGCGCTGCCAGAATCGCCAACGCGTACACCGCGCTGCCAATCACGAAGCTCCAGGCCGCACCCCGAGCACCCAATGTCGGAATAAGCAACAACGCCGGAACGGCATAGCCCGCCGCCGTAAGGCCGTTGACAATCGGAATCACCTTGATCGGCGCGAACTTCACCATGAACGGACGGGTCATGAACATCAGCACGGCAAACGGCATTGCCCACACCACGATGGCCAGAAGCTCGGCGGACGGGGGTCCGAATTGTGGAAACATGATCCTCAAGATCACCGGGCCGGTGACCTTCATGAGTATCGGCATGCCCACAACGCTCCCAACGATGAAAACGACGCATTGCAACTTCGCCTGCCGTGAAAGGCCTGACAACGACGTGTACGCAGCCAGACGGCTCAATAGGACGTATCCCGTACAGGAAACCGGCACCAAGAATATGCTGAACACACTTGTCGCTCCATAGAGGTAAGAGACCTCGGTAAACGGATGCCATATGCTCAGTATAATGCGGATGAGATATGGTCCTGAAAAAGCCAACATGCCGGCCACAGTCATGTGTAACCACACGGCCCTGAGCACTCGGGCGATTTCCCGATCGTAGGGTTGCTTCGACCAGGCGCTGCGTAGTGGGCGCTGTGCTATGTACGCAACCATATTGCCGATAGCGAATCCCCACGCGAGTCCGATCACACCCGCGGCCAGCGCCCCGACCAAACCTCCCGCGAGTACCAACCCGGCTTGCAGACTGACCCAAAGTGTTCGCTGACGAAACTTTCGCGTGATACGCAGGTCAGTCAGGGCCAGGGATAATTGATTCTCCGCGTATAGCGAAAATGCCAACGGAACCAGGCAGACGACCACCTCCATCGGCGTGCTCCCAATCAGCCCGACAGCAGCTACGGAAAGCAAGCCTACCCCAATAATGACAAGCATAGCCACATGGCACATCGTCATGGCCGTGCGACAGACACTTGCCCGCTGGGCTTCAGGGTACTCCGCCATGTGCCGGAGCAGTCCCGTGCTCAATCCCATCGATGGCGTGATACCTAGAATCGAGACGGCGCTCAGAGCCGTCACGAAGACGCCGAAGTTCTCTTTTCCAACCAGGTAGGCCGCTACCGGAAACAGCACGAATCGCGTTACACCGGTGCCTGCTAACTGCTCACCAAGCATCCAGAGAAGATACCCGGCACGGCGCTTGACGTTGGCTAGTTGCATGCTCGTGCGCGACCCCCATCCCACGAATGGGCATCTAAGCCGCCGATTGACTCTGTATTTCCCGCTTCTCCGCGATCACTTGCTTCAGGATT
>JBHHVC010000327.1:0-2238 GCA_046754125.1 Candidatus Zixiibacteriota bacterium | reverse complement strand
ATGGCTTACGTGTGCGACCTGAATGCCGAGGAAACTCGCCAGTATCGAGGCACTCTGACCGAGCCGGGAAAGAACAGCCCCTGGCGTGACAGGACCATCGAAGAAAACCTCGATCTGTTCGGACGAATGCGCGCCGGTGAGTTTCCGGACGGGTCACGGACGCTGCGCGCCCGAATCGACATGGCATCTCCAAATCTCAATATGCGTGACCCGGTAATGTATCGAATACTGCGGGCAAGCCATCATCGCACCGGTGACAAGTGGTGTATCTATCCGATGTATGATTTCACTCACGGCCAGTCAGATTCGATTGAGAAGATAACCCATTCATTGTGTACCCTTGAATTCGAAGACCACCGTCCGCTTTATGATTGGTTTCTCGATCAACTGGAGATATACCACCCCCAGCAAACTGAGTTCGCGCGCCTTGAACTTACTCACACTATTATGAGCAAGCGTAAACTCCTTGCTCTTGTGAACAACTCCCATGTAACCGGCTGGGAAGACCCACGAATGCCTACAATCTGTGGCCTAAGACGCAGGGGCTACACACCTGAGTCTATCCGCACATTTGCCGACAAAGTCGGTGTTGCACGTCGACGGGATTCGATCGCGGATATTGCCCTGTTGGAACATTGCCTTCGGGAGGACCTGAATCTCCGTGCCCCTCGCGTCATGGCAGTTCTGTGTCCGCTCAAAGTAACGATTACGAACTACCCGGAAGACCAAGTTGAACAGCTTGAAGCGGTCAACAATCCGGAAGATGAGTCGATGGGTTCTCGCACGGTGCCGTTCTCCCGCGAACTGTATGTCGAGCGCGACGATTTTCGCGACGAGCCTCACAAGAAGTGGTTCCGCCTTGCCCCCGGAAAAGAAGTGCGGCTCAAGCATGCCTATTTCATCACCTGCGAGGAGGTCATAAGAGATGAATCAGGCGAGGTGATCGAACTGCGCTGCAAGTATGACCCCGATTCACGAGGGGGGGCGTCGCCCGACGGACGAAAAGTGCGCGGTACTTTGCACTGGGTTTCAGCAGCCCATGCAATAGTCGCAGAGGTTCGGCTGTACGACCATCTATTCGCAAGCGAAAACCCGGCTGAAATCGCCGGTGGCTCAGACCTATCTGAGGATATCAATCCGGATTCGCTGATTGTTCTGAACAATTGCAAGGTAGAGCCGTCGCTGAGCGGCGCTGAGAGGGAGAGCCGGTACCAGTTCATGCGACACGGTTATTTCTGCGTAGACAACGTAGAATCAACCGGCAAACGACTAGTATTTAACCGTACAGTCACCCTCCGCGATAGTTGGGCCAAAATAGAAAAGATGCTCTCCAAGTAGATTTACTTCGCGCTATCGACGCTTGCACCAAACAGGGGACTCTGGTATGAGTAGTAAGCCGTTTGATAGACAGCCGAAGCTCGGCGCGTAAAATCCGCTACCAAGTCAGGTTTGGATGCCGCGAGATCAATCGCTTTGTCCGCTAGCGAAAACAGCGAGGTCGGTCCGCCATCGAGACGCATTATCAGGTAATAGCCATCCTGAATATACCCGACTTCGTGCCAGCGAGTAGAAAGTACAAAGTCCTCGACCGCAGCGGTGCTATCAAGCAGATCGACGCCAAACGAATAGTCGTTGTAGTCCAGTCGAACCTGCCCCATGACGGTTGGCAGTATATCGAGTTGGCTCCCCAAGCGGTCAATGCGACGCCCCGGCCCTAGCTTGCCGCCGGTGTGGTACAGAAGAAGCGGCACCTCCAAAAGCGACAGATCCAAATCTGTCGTGACGTTGTACTTGTATCCGTTGTCGGATGTGATAACAATCAGCACGTTGCTAAAGGCGCTCTCGTGGGCCATTCGAGAGACAAATCGAGCAAGAGCCCAGTCGGCATACCTTAACGAATTGAACTCGTGTGCACGATCCTCGTCTTCGGGTATCCGGTCAATAGGTGCGTCGTTGGGAATAAACCAGGGCCCATGATGGCTGCCGGTCAGGAGTGTTGTGCAGAAGCGTCGTCCTGATCGTGAGATATCTAGCAGCTTATCGTAGGCATAGTCAAACATGACATGATCCGGGACTCCGAGCCAGCTCATCACCTCGGCGCCATCATAAGCGAACACACCGTAAACCTCCATCACACCGTTGGCACGCACAAAGCCTTGCATATTGTCAAACTGCGGGTCCTGAGTTGTGAAAAAGAGCGTCTCGTATCCCTGCTCACGAAGTATTGCCGGAAGACTC
>JBHHVC010000326.1:0-2260 GCA_046754125.1 Candidatus Zixiibacteriota bacterium | reverse complement strand
CCGTTTTCACGGGAGTGACGGAAAAAGAGAGATTGTCCCAGTCATACTTGCTTTCACCTGTCATGCCTGTTTTCACAGAGATGACGGGAATGAACGAGAACGAATAATAATTAGGGTCTATCCTATGTCTATGACATCGAGGGGCAGACGTGGCGTCTGCCGCCCACAAGAAAGAGGGGCAGAAGAGACATCTGCCGCCTCACTGCCTCACTGATCCTCTTTTTCTTGGTCGACCGGTAAATGATATGTTGGTTTCGCCGATATTTCAGATATCGTAGCCGACACAGGCGGGCAGTGGCAGGCGCGGACCGTTGGCCGAGTTAGTTTGGAAATATGTAACAGGAAAGACAATCTGCAATGAAACAGACAGGTTCGATCCTCATTGTCGACGACGCGGAATTCATTCGCAGCATCATAGCCCGGATGGTCAAACGAGAGGGCTACACAGTCTCGGAAGCCTGCGACGGGGTCGAGGCGCTGGAAAAGCTGGCCGTAGCGCCGGTGGATTTTGTCATTTCGGACATAAAGATGCCCAGAATGGACGGTTTGGAGCTTCT
Source organism: Candidatus Zixiibacteriota bacterium (assembly GCA_046754125.1). GTDB lineage: Bacteria > Zixibacteria > MSB-5A5 > GN15 > FEB-12 > JBHHVC01. Next base: position 1,703 of record JBHHVC010000326.1, on the reverse strand, counting down.
GGGCGAAATAAAGTCCAATTACCCAGACGTTATGGTGCTGATGATTACCGGTTACGCTGGAGAGTATACTTCGGACGACGTACTTGCTGCAGGTGCAGACTATTTCATCACCAAGCCGTTCAAGAACGTTGAGATAGCTCGCACGCTGGTTGCCCTGAAGACGAAGCAGCAACAGCAGAAAGCAAAGGCCGCCCGGGCCGCTGCAAAGAAATAGCACCTTTGCCGAATGTATCTTCCCTCCCCGGTCTGGCTCAGCGATGACCTGACCCTTTTGCCCGGAAAGCAGGTGCCGAATCTCATTGGATCAGTAGTAGAAACGCCGGAACTGGCTTTGTGGCTGCATTAGCAGGCAGATTCAGGCAGTCGACAAGACAAAGAGACGAAGTGAACAACTCGGATCTCAGAGATCAATCAGCAGTCAGTGACCATGACTCCAAGTTGAGTTGGATAGGCGGCATGCGGATTTTTCGATTCCTACCCCTTCTAATACTCTGCTCATCGATAATCGCAGCAGGTGTGATCGTCCACTACCGCGGACAGCAGCGTCAAGAGTTGGTCAGGCGGGAACTCCTTGAAGTAGGGGCGTTGTTTGACGAACAATGGCGGCGACACCGACTTTCCGAATTGTATGTCATTCGCAGTGATTTTGACGGAATGAGTCGACCGCTGATGACATTCGAGCATAAGGAAGACAGCTATTCCGTCGAAGAAGTCCATTCTCTCGAAAACGAAGAACAGGAATACGCAGTCCAAAAGGCGCAGATTCGCAGATTTGAAGAGGACAGAAGTGTCAATGCGTTGATCAGCGACGAAATCGAGCTATGCGTGGGGGTAGCCGGAGTTGTCTATTCTGTACCTGTTTGGGCGGACGATAGCCTCAGCGGGATAGTCAGCGCGATGGTACCAAGCGACATGGTGCGCAGAGAGTTGGGTCTGGGAAATCTCGATAGGGCCGTTGTGCTGGTGAGTACCTCTGGCCAAATGTTCGGGCTAAATGACGGAAGCGATGAGCTGATGATGGAGCTTGGCCAGTCGCCTGACCTGGCGATGCTGGATGGGCGGACACTACTGTCGAGTTCGGTTAAAATGTCATCTCAATCACGCTGGCGGTTGCTTCTGAGACAGACTCACAGGGATGATCTGCCGGCATGGTCTTACTGGCTTGACATATTTATGCCGACAAGTGCTCTTCTTCTGGGTCTGGCTTTTTCTCTAATGGTGGCACGTCTGCACAAGAATCATCTTCGCCAGAACCAATACGTGGAACAATTGCTCGAAAACCAACAGATCATCAAAGATACCAGCCGTAACCTGCATCTCCGGGTAACAGAATTGAACTTCCTGTACGAAGTTTCTGGAATACTAAGCGACCCGACGGTGAACGAGAGTGAAGCGATGCGCTCGGTGGTCGACCTGATACCACTCGCATCACGGAATTCTGAGAATACTGTCGCACGAATCACTGTCGATGGCGAGACATACGAGTCCAAAGGTTTTGATGAGCAGCCACTTAAGATTGGCTCAGGAATTCCGGTTGAGGACGAGACGGTTGGCACTATTGAGCTGTTTCATCGTGCCGGGGGGGAAGAGGACGGGGAGAAGCCTCTTGGTTCTCAAGACCAATTTCTCATTGATGCCCTGGCACGTCTGGTCGGCAGCTTCATTGAACGCCGGCGCGCACATGAACAAATCCACCAATTAGC
>JBHHVC010000325.1:0-2260 GCA_046754125.1 Candidatus Zixiibacteriota bacterium | reverse complement strand
ATATACAACTGCTGTATCGGGATATTGTTGCGAACGTAGATTGCGACCTCTACCGTTTGTCCAGCCTCACCTGTCGTATCAATGGTTACAATCGTGTCGGCGAGGGCAATAATGTAGTTCGATTTGGAGGAGGATCTGGTTTCAATCCCGGATGTGATTTGTAAGGAAACATCGTGCAGGCCGGGGACAGAATATGTGTGAGTTGGAGACTGGAACGAAGCCGAGTCGCCGTCGCCAAAGTCCCATGTCCATGTGTCCACTGTCAGCCCTGAAGAACCTGTGAAATTGACCGGGTATGGAACCCAGCCAACTGTAGTGTCGGCGCTAAAAGAAACGCCGACAACCGCATCCGCCGATCCGGCCAGATTTGGCATAGGGCCAATCGCCTTGGAAGATGGAGCCTGAGGCGTCGAGTAGTCCTTGAGCAGTGCACGCATTTCATTGTGGTCTAACACTCTAGCATGAACGATCTTATGTATTCCTTGCAGCACGGCACATGCTCCGACGATGATTGGCGACGCGCTCGATGTCCCGCTAAAGCCTGCTGTATAGTACGTCGTCGTGTCGCTGCCATACAGATCACCATAGCCAAGCGTATACACATTTGACCCGAATCCGTGAACATCGAGTCGCTGGCCGTAGGATGTAAACCACTCCGGCACATGGCTGGCATCTCCGGCGGCAACCATGATGGCTCCCGAAAACCGAAAAGCGGGATCGAACAGCGAGCCATACCAAAAGGTGTCGTCGAGGTTCTGGGCGCCATTGGCACCAGCCTCGACGACTATTCGACCCGCCGAACTGGCCAGCAGGATCGCGTCGAATTGGTCCTGATAGTATTCTGCGGGAACATATGCGCCTCCGTTAGGGCCTCCATACTGCAACTCGATGAGGATGATATCGCCAGTGTCCGAATTGCTGGTGGCAATTCCCAGCGCACTGGCCAGATTCATTGACCCTATAGAGACAGTTCCAAGGTCAACATTGTAGGCAATTCCGGTCATTCCAAATGTGTTGGAGTCGGAGGCAATCTCCCCGAGAACGGCTGTTCCGTGCATGTACCAAGTCGGATCGGCTATCTTGCTTCCCGCGATATGGAACCCTCCTACGCCTCCGCGAAGGTCCTCGTGGCTCTCAACCCAGTTCCCCTCGATGTCTATGACCTTGACTCCTTCGCCGTGTCCTCCCGGATGCTGCCAGCCGGCCCGGGCATCGATACCGGTCGGAGCAGGATCGAGATAGTTTTCAGACAGTTCCCAATTGGGGGTTGCATTTGCAGAAGGGAGAAATGGAATAGGCGCGAAGTATGCTATTTCGACTACATCAAGTGCGTTGATTGCTGCCACTGCAGCAAGTTTCTCATCATCTGGCATTTCCGGGTCAAGTTGCACTCGGAAGTACAGATTCATGTCAGGTAGTGCGTTTGCATTGCGAATGGCTGCTCGTGACCGGAGCATGTCTATCTGTTCAACTGGCAGACTCATGTGTCTGACGATGCTGCTTTTCCGTGAGCCAGCATCAATTATCCCGTTGATCAGAACCAACTGCTCGTTCGCAGAGTCGAATTTGCCGCCCACGAGCGCAGGGCGCGGCTCTCCTTCCCGGAGCTTGACAATGATCTCACTGGTGTTGCTTTTGGCTGGCAACTCGGTATATACCGGTTTGCCGGCAACCACTCTTTTCAGGGGGTGGAGCTGGGCTGAAAGGACCTGAAGCGAGGTAGCGACAAAGATCAGCGTTGCCAGAAGTACTGGGCGGATAAGTAATGAATGTTTCATACTAGTTCCTGATAGGTTATGTTAACAGCGATCAAGATTCCTTTGTGCATTGCACGATGTAATAAAAACAAATATACAAAAACTACACATTTTTGCAACAAGAACCTTTGGGAACACGGAGGCTGATCGATCGCTCAGGCAGGGCAGGCATGTAGTATCGAGCAGGCGCAATGGCGAAAAATGGCAACGCCAGCAGACATCGAGTAGGTTCGTCAGAATTTCACTGACTATTCTAAAAGATCAAATCGACAAGCCAGGTCAGATCGATAATGTCCGCACTACCGTCTCCGTTTCCATCACAGAACTCAACCAGCGGGCAGGACTCCGGCGCAGGCTGCCCGAACAGGAAATCGACCCAACACGTCAGGTCGACAATATTGATCTGTCCATCGCCGTCGTTATCGCATGGAATCTGAGTGGGGGGCAACAACGTGATGCTGCCACCGGTTGCAAAGACGAGTGTCGAGTCGAGGTATCCCCAA
>JBHHVC010000324.1:0-2285 GCA_046754125.1 Candidatus Zixiibacteriota bacterium | reverse complement strand
ACTTGCCAGCTGCACTCTGGCAGTCGCTCCAGTTGAGTGCGTCAAGGCGGTCGACATAGGATTGAATCCTCTCCCATCCGGTGGTAAACAGCCTTGGAGCTATCATAAAGCCATAGTAGTGCAGCTTTTCCGACATGAACAGTTCTTGCGTTCTTGCTGACACCTTTATTCCTTCGACGACCTCGGTACCGGCAATATGTTTGCTTATCTGTCTTATTTGATCAACTACTGTCGTGATAATCGCGTCACAATTACTTTCGTCTTCAGTTACAATCGATATTTCCAGACGGCATAATTCGGCATAGGTTGCCAGCGACACGCTGACCTCCGATGCAAGCTGGCTGTCCGACATCAGGGCATGCTTAAGCGGTGACACTTCGTCCATATCCATGTACATAGTCAGCAGATCAAAAGCGAGGTAGGATGAATCAGACACAGGAGGGGCGGCGATAGAGAAATTGATATAGGTCGAACTCACCTGCCCAATAGTATCATATCGTTGTTGCCCTGCAATGGGAGCAACCGGAATCAGCCTATCTGAAGTCACGTTGTCGAGTCCACCTGCAGAGTCTGAGATCGATCCGAATATAGTCGCAACCACCTGTTTCATCGTGTCTGATTCAAAATCCCCAATGACAAGAAGAGTCATATTCGAAGGTCGGTAGTATCTCTTCCAGTAGTCAATGACCGCCGACCGAGGGATGTTGGCTATGAAAGCTTCATAACCCAGTACAGGACGCGCATATGGAGTACCGGCGTAGGCCATCTCCCTGAAAAAAGCATCGGCTGGTGCTCCGGGGGAGTCGTCTCCGCTTTTGATCTCCTCGATGACCACTTTCCTTTCTTTGGCCAGTTCATCTTCTGGAATAGTGGAATTAAACAGCATATCAGCCTGCACGGTCATTCCGTAATCGATGTACTGCCTGGGCAGCAGGACCAGATAGGCTGTCATATCCTGCCGGGTGAAAGCGTTGATATACCCACCGAGATTGCTAATTGCTCCATCCAGTTGCAGCCGACTAATGTTGACGGTACCATCAAAAAGCAGGTGCTCCAGCAGATGGGTGATTCCGTTTTCAAATCGGGACTCGTATTTGCTCCCTGATTTTACGAAGACAAGACTGGAGACCATAGGCGAGGCATGATTCTCTTTGAGAATAACCTCCATACCGTTATCTAAACGATAAACTGAAGTCGCGGCGGCAGTTGAAGAAACCGCAAATACAAATAGAATGGTGAAAACGAGTGCAGTTTTGTTGACAACAATAGTAAGATCACGGCCCATGGCCAGCCTCCCCACGTTATGTTCTTGTCGAATCGATCCACAGTGTATCTTCAATCCCAATAACAGGTTATACTACTCTGTCAATATGCCCATGTCAACAGCCGGATCAAATAATTGCGTTGACTTCCCATACTCAGGGAGTATATTCGTCCGACTCAGCAAGGTCATTTGGGAAGTATGAATAGAGCTATTCAAAAGATTATTCAAACAGGGCGACTGGCAGTGGTAATGCTCGCTCTGCTGGCCCTGTTAGTATCGGGGGCCAGTTCTGCAAAACGGCTTTTCTATAACAATCAGGCAGGAACTGCGGACGATACCAAACAGTTAGATTCCCCCGGTCTGACTCCGCTGCCATGTCCTGAAGAACTCCCGGAGAACATGGAACCGAGTAGCCAGCCAAACGGCGAACCATCGGCCCTTCTTCTCAGCGCGGCAGTTCTGTCGCCCGACAATTCTGAAAGCCGGATTCCGGCCTGCCTAGCCTCGATTTCGTCCGAACATCGCTGTCAAGTTGGTTCTGATAGCTCTTCTTCCTTTCGTTCGACCACCGGACGGGTATCTTCCATCCTCGCTCTGCGAGCCACGTTAGTCGGGGCAAGACCCTCCGGCACCAGCTAACGTCTCGCCTCTCACTCCAAAACAAGTAGAATTCACGGCCGCTCACCTGAATATGTCCTATGGGCCGTGACAACATACAAAGTGAATACCAATAGAAAGGGAATTGCATGTCCAAAAGTAACTGGCGATTCATAGTCACCGGGATCCTAATTATCCTTGCGTGCATCGCCTTTTTCAACACGTTCCGGCTCTGGACTATGAACGATCAAGCGAAGATAGAGCTTGATGACAAAGATCCTGGAGCCTTACTCGCACTGCAACAAAAAGCAATACGTCTCGGACTGGACTTGCAGGGCGGGATCCATGTCGTTCTCCGAGTAAAGATGGAAGAACTCGACGAAGCCAGTCGTGAGGATGCAGTTGAGCGCGCGATGCAGGTAAT
>JBHHVC010000323.1:0-2299 GCA_046754125.1 Candidatus Zixiibacteriota bacterium | reverse complement strand
CACGGTACTCTGGTGCTATCTTCGCAACAGCGCATTCAAGGCCGACAAAGACTACCATGTCGCGGCCGATATGACCGGCCAGGCCAACCATCTGGGAGTTACAATCGAAGCGGACATTATCAAACAGAAGCTGCCTGAGAACAACGGCGGATTCAATGCTATCGGATTTGCCAAGACGCACCCCAAGGTCTATGACGAACTGAGCAGCGACAACCCTATCGACCTGACCAGATACCAATTGGCCAACTGCTACATGGGACGAGCCAGTTTGATCAACTCAGGCGGGGCGTCATCGGGTGCGACTGATCTGGCCGATGCAGTCCTTACAGCAGTAGTCAACAAACGCGCGGGTGGGACCGGCCTGATCTGTGGCCGCAAAGCCTTTCAGCGACCGATGGCCGAGGGTGTTGAACTTATCAATGCGATCCAGGATGTCTACCTTTGCGATGAGGTGACAGTAGCCTGACCGGCCGTTAGCTGTCCAAAACAGGGCAAAATAAAAGAAGCCTCGCAAGGCGAGACCTCTTTTTTCAGGGGAGGTATGAAATGATGCATCTATCTTGCGGGCCGCTTTTGGCAACCTGCAGGAGTCTAATGCGCTCACCATATCGAACACTGGTGGGCTTGAATAGTTCCCGGTATTTGTCTTTGAGATCGGGATTCCATCCCATTACGCGGGGAAAACCCGATAAGACGGCTTTTAGTCAATCATCAAACAGGTCGTCAAACGACTTCTTGCGATCTTCCTTTTCGTCCCCTCGGTGTATGATACCGCCGGGGCCTTTGACCACCTGACGCGCCTGGAAGTAATCACAAAAGTTGTTTCTGTCCTTGTCGCGAACAGGTCCGTCGACTGTTTCTCGGCACTGGAACCGCTTTGTTGGGTCGAAATGCCTGCAACCTCGGCAGCAACGCAGGTCTGCGCTGCAGCGATCGCAACTGTCCGAGCGTGCCACCCGCCCGACAATACCGGTCGGCCTGCCACAACTCCAGCAAACTAGTCCCTTATCGGCCATCGACTCCCTTTCCTATCTGTGGGCGGCAGACACCCACTAAATATAAAGAGCACTTTCACGAAAACTTACGCAGAACAGCCACCAATCGCCACGATTTCTTGGAATTGTCAAAGGGCTGGGTCGTCTTTATGTCGCCGTAAAGATTGGAAATGTGAAACCGTCCCGATCGCTCAACCAGCGCACGAAAAAGTCCTAGCGAAATGCGGCGTGACTGCTGCACAAACGAAAAGCTCTCCATCTTGTCGTCGCTTTTCACTCGAAAATGTACAGTTCCTGTATCAATTCCGGTTATCGGATCAAAGGTCTCATCGGAGGCCCAGTCTATCTCCAGATTCTTGCCGCCCTCTTCCATCTCCCAGACGTTTTTTGTACTCGATACGCCTTCATATATGTCACGCGGATGCGGAAGCTCAATGATGTACAAGCCATCGCTTGTGAGATTGTTAGCCACCGCCTCGAAATGATCGAGAGTATCTTTATTGGTCAGAAGATGCGAAAAGGTGGCCATCATGCAGCATGCAAGATCGACCGGCCGCGGCAGGTGAAACTTACAGAAATCGGCTTCAATAATCTCACACGGCAAATCCTCTTTTTTGCACTCCCCTTGAGCATAGGAGACCATTTCAGGAGAAAGATCGATTCCAAACGACCTTACCCCCCGCTTGGCAAACTCGCGACAATACTGGCCGGGGCCGCATCCAAGCTCGACCATTGAAGCCGGTCCGGCTAGCCCCGCCTCTGCGGCCGCTTCGCAAAGAAAATCGACTGCCTGAGAATAATCGCGCCAGCCAAAGGCCAGTTCATATAACTCCGGTTGATCGTACTGTTTTGCAGCCATGAGCTTACCCGTCTCTCCTGCAAATGGGTTGGTTGACTTCGGTCGCAGGCGAATATATATAGACACCGTGAATGCACAAGAGAAAAGGAACTCCCTGAACTACGCACAAGCCGGGGTCGATGTAAAGGCCGGTGAAGAGGCCGTGAATCGGATTAAGACTCTGGCCACCTCGACCTTCAACACGCAGGTCCTGACCGGACTGGGGGCATTCGGCGGAATGTTCAAACCGGACTTTGCCGCCATGAATGATCCTGTCCTTATCTCCTCGACCGACAGTGTCGGCACCAAGCTCAAACTCGCCTTTATGACCGGTATCCATAACACAGTGGGCGAAGACCTCGTGAACCACTGTGTCAACGATATCCTGGTGCATGGAGCATCGCCGTTATTTTTTCTCGACTATATCGCTGCGCCAAAGGTCAAACCCGATATTATCGAACAGATT
>JBHHVC010000322.1:0-2385 GCA_046754125.1 Candidatus Zixiibacteriota bacterium | reverse complement strand
GGTCCCAAGCATGAACGTATTTCCGACTTCTATTCCCCTCTTTGCTTTGAGAGTGCCTTCGCAGTGCTGGCAGCGATCTCCACCGATTGCGTTGGTCAGGTCAACCAACTTGGTCGACTGAAAATCACGCTCGATATTCACGTTAACTATGTGCTTTTCTTCGGTGTTGGCTCCTACCACAGCATTGCGCACCGCTGCCGCAAGAGGGTCGACGTAGAGTGGAACCTCGTTCTTCATCCCCACAGGACCGGCAAATCCGACCGGAGCGCCAGTATACTTCCTGACCTGCTCAGCCGTAGCCATCTCAAGCTCAACTGCACCGCACGCATTCTTAAGCTTGGTCAGGTTCAACTCTCGATCACCGCGAACCAGAGCTGCCACTGGTTTTTGGTCGGCCATGTATAGCAGCGTCTTGACCAGTTGTGTGGCAGGGACTTTCAAAAAAGCCGAAACCTCTTCAATAGTAGCTGCACCCGGCGTATCTACAGTTTCGTTTGGCTTAAGATCAGTGTCTTCGGGGAAGCTTGTAGTATCGCAAAAGACTGCGGTTTCCTCGTTGGCTGCATAGTCACATTTGTTGCAGAATAGAATTGTCTCTTCCCCACCGTTGGTGTCGACCAGCAACATAAACTCATGTGCTCGCTTTCCGCCCATCGCTCCGGTGTCAGATTCGACTTTCACTACCTCCAATCCCGCTCGCTTGAAAATTCGAAAATAAGCGTCGACCATCTTCTTGTATGACTCGGCGAACGACTCTTCCGTCGCATCGAACGAGTAGGCATCTTTCATAATGAATTCGCGGCCGCGCATCAGGCCGAATCGCGGGCGGATTTCGTCGCGAAACTTGACCTGGATCTGGTACAGGTTGAGCGGTAACTGCCGATAGCTCTTTATCTCCCCTTTGACCAGATGAGTAACCGTTTCTTCGTGAGTACCGCAAAGGATCATATCGTGCTGATGCCTGTCTTTCATCTGCATCAGTTCCTTGCCGTAGGTATCCAGACGGCCCGATTGCTGCCAGATTTCCGCTGGACACAGCACCGACATAGTGATCTCTAGCGCACCGGCCCGATTCATTTCATCGCGCACAATATCGGAAAACTTGTCAATGACACGCTGCATCAGCGGCAAATACACGTAGATACCTGCTGCCAGTTTACGGATATATCCACCCCGCAGCAGCAATTGGTGTGAAATCAGTTCGGCATCGGATTGCTGTTCTCTGAGAGTCGGAATGTAGGTCTTGCTCCAGCGCATATTGCTTCCTTTATTTTCTATTATTCACAAACTTCGGTCAACTCTTGCCATAGCGACTGAAGCGAATTGCAAAGAATACTCAAACAAACTCGCAGCGCAAGTCCCACACGAGCTTTTATCGGATGTCTACCGGCCTAAAGGAGAAATTAGCTATTGCCTTTACCTACTCGCGCGTGTTACAATAGTCCGGCTATCTGATCGCCTGCGGGATATAGCGGACACCGCCACTTTCCGTCTAGCGAACGATATTCTTGCCCCCGTGGTGTAACGGATAACGCGTCGGCCTCCGGAGCCGGAAATTCAGGTTCGATTCCTGACGGGGGTAATGGTTTTTGGCCGGTCGTCTGCGGCTGGCCGTGGAACCTCTGGGTGCTCGCATTACAGGATTATCGCATAAAGCTCCCCAAAATCACGACCTGCCCTTGTCATTGCGGCCGCAATTGGATATATTCTCGGATGCCCGTCCCATGGTACGAAAACGACCGTCTCTGGGAAGTGACGGAGTCCAACATATTCTCGCCTGAACGGTGTGAAGCTGCTAAGGGTGAAATTGATCAGCTGGAGACGCTTCTTGGCTCGCCCGTAACTGGCAAGGTGCTCGACCTCTGCTGCGGCGTCGGTCGTCACTCATTGGAACTTGCGCGGCGCGGCTGCTCGGTCTGCGCTGTCGATAGGACAGAGGCATATCTTGAAAGGGCAAGGACACAGGCGGCAGCCGAAAAGCAGTCGATAGAGTTCGTGCAGTGCGATATGCGCCAGTTTCGCCGCGAAAATGCTTTCGACCTTGCTATCAATCTATTCACATCATTCGGCTACTTCGATGATCCCAACGACGACCGTCTGGTTGCCGAGAACCTCCTTCATTCGCTGAAGCCGGGTGGACGCGTAGTCATTGATTTGGTTGGCAAGGAGATACTGGCCAGAATCTATCTCGAACGCGACTGGCATCGCCTTGAGGATGGTCGCGCAATGCTGGCCGAACGCAAAGTATGCCGTGACTGGACCTGGATGGAGAATAAGTGGACAATTGTTGGCGAATCGTCATGCGAGGAGTTTGAGTTCTCCCATCGCATTTATTCTGCCGCCGAGTTGTCGATGCTGCTGTCGGGCGTGGGATTTGAGGCAATC
>JBHHVC010000321.1:0-2392 GCA_046754125.1 Candidatus Zixiibacteriota bacterium | reverse complement strand
TATCTCAAGTTTTCGTGGGCGGCAGACCTCCCGGTCTGCCCCATTGCATCAGCCGGGCTTTTCAAAGCAGATAGAATGCCGTCCCAACTGGCAATTGGGGCAACTCCATTACCTTACTTAAGCTGTTGCAAAACACAACGATAGATCCAACACACATTTGACGACAACACTGCCGGGAACGATCTGCCCGTCCGGGCGATTAGGAAGTATGGGATTGGCCCCATAACCGGCGGAGAATGGTCAAGTGTATTGACATTATATCGATTTTGGTTACATTATTGATACCATATGGGGACTAACCCCATGAATACAACGTTTCCGCGACCGACCACCACGGAAAGGACAGACAAATGACAATCGCTTCCCTTCGACCATCCCTCACACAAGTACTCCTGGCCATACTCATCATAACAGCCTCCAGTGCTCTTGGTGCAACGCGCCCGAGCTTTATCACAGATCAACCGGTCGTCATCCAAAAGGCGCCAAACGTCCTCACCGATCAGGCGCGGGAATACCTTTCTTTGAAACGGAAGGACAGCGCTGCGGTCTGGGTCTTTTTCACTGACAAAGGAGTATTCGGCAAAGAGTCATTTCAAACAGCCGCTTCTACCGTAACACTGACCGACGCCGCCTACAAGCGTCGTGCTCGTATCGGACGTGAGAAGATTCTGTTTGTCGATCTTGCCGTCATGCCGGAGTACATTACTGAGATAGAAGCCATCGGCGCTCGCCACAGGAAAACGTCTCGATTCCTCAACGCGGCCAGCTTCAATCTGCCGATGGACAAGCTCGATGCCGTCGCTGCCCTGCCACATGTTGCCGAGATTCGACCAATAGCTGGTTTCTCCACCGAAAAACCGGATGTCCAGACCACTCGCTGGGACGAAATCCCGAACAAGGCTCTCGGACCGGACGTATTGAACTACGGCTCCTCATTCAACCAACTGAACATGATAAACGTGACTACAGCCCACTCCAAAGGCTATCATGGAGAAGGCGTCATCGTCTGCATGATGGACACCGGCTTTCGCAAAAGCCATGAGGCTTTTGCCTTGCATTATCTGCAAGGAAGAGTGCTGGCAGAATGGGATTTTGTCTTCAACGACGGCAACACGGCCAACGAAGGCCCCGACTGGAGCAGCCAGTGGAATCACGGCACCCTGACCTGGTCAACCTGCGGTGGAGCAAAGGATGGAACACTGTACGGCCCCGCCTATATGGCCTCCTTCCTGCTGGCAAAAACAGAAGACGTTAGAAGCGAAACCCCTGTCGAAGAGGATAACTGGGTAGCCGCCCTCGAGTGGGCCGATTCCCTCGGCGCCAATGTCACTTCAACTTCACTTGGTTACTCGGACTGGTATACCTATTCAGATTTCGACGGCAACACGGCCACCATTACATTGGCAGCTAACACTTCCGCCGCCCTCGGCATCGTTTCGGTCAATTCCAACGGCAACGGCGGCCCCGGGTTCGGTTCGCTGACCGCTCCAGCTGACGCCTTTGATATTCTGGCCGTCGGCGCTGTCAGTTCAGGTGGTTCACTGGCTTCGTTCTCATCACGCGGTCCGACTTTTGACGGCAGAATCAAACCCGAAGTCCTGGCCCAGGGAGTTTCGACCTTCTCGGCATCGGCCGTTTCAGACGCCGCCTATACTACTTCCAGCGGCACATCATTGTCAGCACCGTTGGTAGCGGGAGCTGCCGCACTGATGGTACAGGCCCATCCTTCCTACACACCACAGCTAATCCGGCAGGCCATCATGGAAACAGCCGACAATGCAATTACACCGAACAATGACTACGGATGGGGCATCATTGATATCGATGCTGCACTCGGCTGGGGTGCCAGCTTCGACGCCGACATTACCATAGCCCAGGCGCCAGCGACTGTCCGCTTCAATGATCTGTCGCAAGTGACGCCGTTGTCCTGGGATTGGTCGTTTGGAGATAGCGATTCATCAACGGCACAAAACCCCATCCATCTCTATACGGCTCCCGGCGCATACGACGTTTCCCTGACCATTAATACTTCGTTTGGATTGATCACGGAGAGCAAATCGAACTTCATCGTCCTGCTGGCTGACACCGTCACCTTCGGGCCGGATTCCGGCTTCGCTGGCGGACAGGTTGTTCTCTCAGTAGATGCAACAAACTCTCAGGAGATTGAGCGCATGGTCATTCCGTTTCAGTTTGCTGCTGTTTCCGGAATCAGTTTCGACTCTGCCGCCTTCGGCTCGCGCACATCCTATTTCGAGCAATTTAGTTATATTGCTTGGAATCCCGGGGCCAATACCTACGCTGTCGAACTGCGCGCTGACAACGGCGGTGCTTCTCCACCGCTTGCTGCCGGGTCCGGAGAAGTGCTTAAATTGTATTTCAGCACCGACTCACT
>JBHHVC010000320.1:0-2402 GCA_046754125.1 Candidatus Zixiibacteriota bacterium | reverse complement strand
GCAGCGAGAATGAGAAAGTCGTTATTGTTCGGGCTGCTCGTCGGGTTCGGATTCGGTTGAGTCATCATCTTCGGCATCGGACGCTTGTTCGGATTTGAATGAGTCTTTCCATTTGGAGAGTTTTTTGGCCAAGCCGGGAATTGCCTCAATGACTCCCTCCCATTTCCCCTTAGCCACCGGCAGGAGCGAAACGCCGGTGTCGTCCATAATGATAAAGGCTACCGGCTGGATATTGGCGCCGCCGCCACCACCGCCGCCAAAGCCACTCCCGGCTTTATCGCTTTCACCCTGACCGCCGCCTGCTCCGAAACCTACCGAGATTCTCACTACCGGGATCACAGTCCTCCCCCCGACCGTAATCGCCTCTCCTACAACAGTTTCCGACTTCGCAATCTCGCGAAGCTCGCCCACCACTCCCTTGAGCACATCGACAACGTTATTTGACATGACCTCGGTCCTTCCTTCTTCCTATGACCAGTTTCATAATCTCTATTATCGGTAAACGAACAATCAGCCACATGGTTGAAAATATAAGTCGGTACAGCGGCATTGACACTCCGGCCGTTACTTCGGCTGCAAATGATGCCCCGCTGAAATCCGGCGTATAGTGCAGGCGACCGATCACCTGAGGGGCGGCAGCCAGTGCCGCCTGGTAATACCCGAATGCCTGCCCGGTCAAGTCGGGCGAGTCGAACCCGGCCGTTACATCGGCACGCAGTTCCTCTAATTCGAGCGCTCTCAATAGTGAGCGCCCATATGCCATAGCCGCCTTGCCTGTACGCGGTAGGAGTCGGATAAGGTCGCGGGCAGGGGGAAGCCGACGCCCGGTTTTCGGAGCCTTTGCTTTGGGCTTCTTCAGTTCGCGTTGCGAATCCAAGTTGTCACTTTTGTCAGCAACGAGATGGGATGATCGACCACGCATCCCCCACAGCAGCCATCGTTTTGTACCGGTGGAGAAATCGATCAGTACTCCCGAGCGACCCAACCCGAAGAACAGTTGTTTGCGTCCGGGGGCTACTTCAGCTCTGACGCGAAGGTGAAGCAGGCTCAGTGCGACGAGAAGCACCACGAAAGTTACTGCGATGTATATTGACCACGTCAGCATAGTGTTACGATCCAGTCACGGGGCAACCTCGGGAGGTCTGCCACCCACAAAGTAATGTCGGGACCACAGGGGTTACGACCGCTCACAAATGGGATGGAAGAATCCCACCCGGAGGGTGGGGCACCGGACTTCTCCCCACAGCAAGCATGTGGGGCATCAGCAATTGTTGACGTATGTTTGATAATCAGCGTAACCACTGTTCAACAATTGCCTATGGTCGTGTCAAACCAAGTACTTTCCACATGAGGGTTGGAGGGATCGATCCCTCCCCAAGCAGGGCATCATGGAATGACTTCATTGTGTACTTACCCCCGTCAGAAGCAAGGGCTGCCTTGCGCAAGGCCATAATCTCCCGCTTGCCGCTCAGATAGGCCATCTGGGTGGTTGGCCGGAGAGTGTAGCGTCGCACTTCGGTTCGGATATAGTCTTTTTGGGACTGGGTTCTTATGTCCAGCGCCCCGACCATCCAGTCGACACATTGATCGTATGTAAACTGACCGGTGTGCAGTTTGACATCGGCCACAATTCGCGCGGCGCGAAAACGAATACCGCCAAGTATTCCCAGCCATTGGGCAGCGTCTTCCTGTCCAAAAAGGCCCTGACGGTACACCATTTCTTCGCAGTAGAGCGCCCACCCCTCTACCATCATTGTGTTGTGCTGCCATTTGCGGATCGGATCGTGGTTCATCCCGGCCAGTTGCAATTGCAGATGATGGCCGGGATAGGCCTCGTGAACGACCGAACCACGGAAGCCACGGCGATGAGCAAAACGAAAATGTCCTTCCAGTTGGCGACGGTCCATATCAGTCGGCAACGGACGAACATAAAAATAACCGTGCTGCACGCTGTCAAATGGGCCTGCCGGTTGGTAGGCGATGCCTGCGATCATGCTTCGCAGGAAGGGCGGTGTTTCAACGACACTGACCGGGGCGATGTTTTCCGGCACTGATACAATATCGTGGAGCTCACAGAAGACCCTAACCTGTTCTGTCTCCCACTGGTAATAATCGATGATATCTGACGGCTCAAATCTGGCTGGAACGAACACCGAGTCACGGCCATTTTGATGGTTGTGTTCGACTTCCGCCTCGTACTTCCGATAGGCTGCGTCGGCATCGGCAAGAAGCACTTCTCCGACCTTAAGCAGAGAGTCGGAATTGTACTGCAGAAAATACTGGTGCTCAAGCATATAGTCGAAATTGTCGCGGCCTATCGCAAAAGATGTTGGCGAGCCGGTCGGAACGGTCTGCAGCCAAGCAACGAAATCATTCATCGCTTCACGCGCCTTGGTCGACAC
>JBHHVC010000319.1:0-2468 GCA_046754125.1 Candidatus Zixiibacteriota bacterium | reverse complement strand
AAAGCAATTGGGGAATCGGGTGATTTGCTCATAACGTTTGCTGAAGTTCATGATGTCGATCTCTCGTTCCTGCAGTTACTCAGATCTGTTCAGGCGGGTTTATCGGATACCGGTAAATCCGTTGTGGTAGACAGCGAATCCTGTCAAGCGCTGCGTGAAGTGGCGCATGAGGCGGGATTCTCTGATCATGTACTTCAATTTCAAGCATCACACGTGTAAATGGCAATACTGGACTGATTTAGAGGAAACAAGATGAGCAAGACAGTAATGACTGTTGATGATTCCGCTAGCATGCGCCAGATGATCAGCTTTACGCTGCAAGACGCAAGCTACAACGTGATTGAGGCGGAGGACGGCTTAGTCGCCTTGTCCAAGTTACAAGGTTGCGTGCTCGACCTGATTATCACCGACTTGAATATGCCGCGTCTCGATGGAATGCAACTCATACGCAAGATCAGGTCCATTCCTGCCTGCAAGTTCATTCCTGTTGTTATGCTGACAACGGAATCCCAGAGAGTAAAAGTCCAGGAAGCAAAGGCGTCGGGCGCGACGGGTTGGATTGTTAAGCCTTTCAAGCCTGCTCAACTGCTTGCGGTAGTCAAGAAACTCATTGGTTAGGTAGAGCCGCCGGAGAGGTCGATATGGACAATCATGCCAAAGTTTTCATGGAGGAAGCATACGAACTGGTGTCCGAGCTAGAACGTTCGTTGCTGGAGTTGGAGGAACGACCACGGGATCAAGAATTGATCGACCGTGTATTTCGCGCCATGCATACGATAAAAGGATCCAGCTCAATGTTCGGGTTCGACGAGATCTCTGGTTTTACCCATGAAGTGGAATCGGTGCTCGATCTGTTGCGAGACGGAGTACTTCCCGTCACTAAGGAACTGATAAGCCTCTCTTTGCTGTCTTGCGATCTTGTCAAGCGAATGCTTGATTCTTCCAGTGGTGGAGAGCCGGTCGATAGGCAAGAGTGTGACACTGTCATTGTTTCGCTAAAGAAACTCTCCGCTGGCCTTACCATCGGAAAAGAGCAAGAGGAAGTTCAGAAGGACATTTCAACTGAGACGGAAAACGAGCCGTCCACGCCAGTATCGTATTGGATAAGGTTTCGCCCTTCTCAGGATATTTTCTTGACGGGAACCAATCCCGTCAATCTCTTGAACGAGTTGCGAGCGCTCGGTGACTGCAAAATTGTTGCGCAAGCCGATGCTATTCCTCCGCTGGCTGAACTCGATCCGGAGAAATGTTACACCTATTGGGACATTGTCCTGACCAGCGACCATGGCGCGAACGCCATCAAGGATGTGTTTATTTTTGTCGAGGACGATTCTGACATCAGGATAGAGGTTATCGACGAGGAAGATACCCCGAATGGGGAGGGAAGCGCGAAGCGGATCGGAGAAATCCTGGTGGATCATGGTGACCTACAGCCGGAAGAGCTACAGCGAGCTTTGGGAAAGCAGAAACGCATCGGGCAGTTGCTGGTGGAGGAAGGAATAGTCGACTTGGGTAAGGTGCAATCTGCCCTGAAGGTGCAGGAGCACTGTGAGGTCAGACGCAAGGAGCGCCAAAAGAGCGCTTCCGGCGCCAGCATCCGTGTAGCATCCACCAAATTGGACTACCTTGTCGATCTTGTGGGCGAGTTGGTCACGGTACAGTCACGGTTAAGCCAGTTGGCGAACACACGTCGTGATGCTGAACTGCTGTCTATTGCCGAGGAAGTTGAGCGATTAACAGCCGAGCTCCGAGACAACACCATGAGCATTCGTATGGTGCAAATTGGCTCGACGTTCGGAAAATTCAAGCGCCTGGTTCGGGATCTTGCGGATGAAACCGACCTGGACAAGACCGTTATTGATCGGCTCAACGATCCACTGGTTCATCTCATCAGAAACTGCATCGACCACGGCATTGAGCCGCCCGAAGTCAGGCGCAAGTCTGGTAAAGCGGAGGCAGGGACGGTCACTTTGTCGGCGCTCCATAGCGGGGGAAATGTGCTGATAAAAATTGAGGACGATGGCGCCGGCATGGATGCGAATGTCATTCGCGCAAAGGCCATTGAAAAAGGAATTCTGCGACCAGACACTAATCTCAGTGAGAAGGAGACCTTTTCTCTGATTTTTGCGCCTGGATTCTCAACCGTCGATAAAGTCACCAATGTTTCGGGTCGTGGTGTGGGCATGGATGTCGTTAAGCAGACGATAGAGGAGCTGCGCGGGTCCGTCGAAATTAGCAGCCGGATAGGAATAGGTACGACCATTACCTTGAAGTTGCCTTTGACGCTGGCGATAATCGAAGGACTGCTGGTCCGGGTTGAAAGCGATGCTTTCGTTATGCCGCTGACCTCGGTAGAGGAGTGTGTAGAATTGAGTCGCGAAGGTGCCGCCAGGACCGACGCCCGGAAAGTCGCCAATGTGCGAGGAGAAATCGTCCCGTACATCAATTTGCGGGAACACTTCGGTATT
>JBHHVC010000318.1:0-2477 GCA_046754125.1 Candidatus Zixiibacteriota bacterium | reverse complement strand
GCATTTGTATCATTCATCCCGATTCCATTGATGCCAGAGGGGATATCAACCTGAACAGCGTGCCATACGAAATCGCCGACGCAGTACTCTACTCCAATTACTTTATCTTTGGACTGAGCGTTTTCAAGGTGAGCCTGGCCGGACAGATTGCAGCGTCCGATGTCAACGCTGACGGCCTCACCCTCAGCGTTGCCGACCTCGTACTGCTGATACGGGTTATAATTGGGGACGCGGAGCCAATCCCGAAAGTCGTCCCCTATGGCGATGAGCTTAATCTTGTGGCGACACAAAGTGAAACCGGTGAAATAACGGTCAGCAGCGACGCCGCAAATGGTGTCGGGGCGGCGTGGATGGTCTACGACCTTGATAATGGGACTACAATTGAACAGGTTAGGCTGGCTGAGGACATGCATGAGATGGATCTGCTTTGGCATCAGGCTGACGGCCAGCTACGTGTGCTGGTATACGATATTGGAACTACATCGATTCCGGCCGGACAGCATGAGATCATGACAATCTCTTACTCAGGCAGCGACCAACTCGATCTGCTGGAAACCCAGATTGTAGACTACCAGGGCCGACCATATACTATTGCCGCAAAGACAAAAGTAATACCGAGCGGGTTTGCACTAAATCAGAATTATCCGAATCCGTTCAATCCTTCGACCTCAATCAGTTTTGACCTGCCAATGGCTACTTCGTGGGAGATGCAGGTATTCGGCATCACCGGCCAGCTCGTGCATTCATTCTCAGGGTATGGCGAGGCCGGTGAAGTTGTTCTGGAATGGAACGGAACCGACCAGGGTGGTCGATCGGTGGCATCGGGGATCTACTTTTATCGTCTCAATGCTGCCGACTTTACACAGACAAAGAAGATGGTACTACTAAAATAACCCCTCTCTTATCTTTCCTCAACGGCGATCGCATCCGGAAACGGACTCGATCGCCGTTTTTGTGTCGGTGTCGGTGACACTCTGGAGGGAAATCGGACGGTGATTGATCTGTGTCCCTACTTGTGGTAGTCAGTTCCGTGCAGGATTGAAAATGCCCGATACAGCTGTTCGGCCAGAATCGGCCGAACCAACTGGTGCGAAAAAGTGAGGGGAGAAAGAGACAAACGCACATCGGCTCGGTCGAGCACCGACCGGTCCAGTCCATACGCTCCCCCTATCACAAACAGAAGCTTTCCGGAACCATGCGCCAGCAATGATTCTATTCTGCGTGCCAGATGGAGGGAGTCCATTTGTTCTCCCTGATCGGTAAGTGCGATAACTGTGGCCCGCGGATGGCACTTTGATAGAATCAATGTTGCTTCCTGTCGTCTGATCTCTGGGGCGGATCGTGTCCCGGCCGGACCTGCCAGCATTTGCCAGTCAAGACTGGCCCAGCGGGAGAGCAGTTTGCCGAAGTGTTCAATTGCATCGCTGACCCACTGGTCCTTGTCTTTGCCAATGCCGACTACTCGGATTCTAACCATGTCCGGCAACAGAGACGAGGACCTGACGCTGCCTGGGTCCGTCGAATTCGCAGAAGTAGATAGCCTGCCATTGCCCCAATACAAGTCGACCGCATTCGACCAGCACTGTCTCTGAAAAGCCAAACAGTGACGCTTTCAAGTGGGCGTCGCTGTTCCCTTCGGCGTGATGATACCCGTCGCGCTGCGGAATCTCTTTTTGCAGTTTGTGAATGATGTCGCGGCGTACATCAGGGTCGGCATTTTCATTTATGGTCAGGGCTGCGGTTGTGTGCGGGACGAAGCAGATAGCAGCGCCGTTGACTATTGTCTGTTGGTGCACGACCTTCTGGATTTGTGATGTGATATCGATCATTTCTTCGCGCTCGGTCGTCTGGATCGCTAAGGTCTTCATCTTGAGAGTAGCGCTTCGGCAAATGCCTTCGGGTCGAATGATTGAAGATCGTCGATTCCCTCACCCAGTCCAATATAATCCACCGGGATACCCAGTTCCTCGGCGACAGCAATCATGACGCCACCCTTGGCCGTTCCGTCGAGTTTGGTGACAATAATACCGTCACACCCGATTGCATCTGCAAATAGTTTCACCTGCGACAGGGCGTTCTGACCTGTCGAACCGTCAATGATGAGCTTGCTGGCAATCTGAGCATCCGGCAGGGCTTTCTCCACAACACGGCGAATCTTCTTAAGTTCTTCCATCAGGTTTGTCCGTGTATGCAGGCGACCTGCGGTATCTACCAAAAGCAAGTCGGCGGAACGCGCTTTGGCTGCCTGCGCGGCGTCGAACGCCACGGCTGCCGGGTCAGAGCCGGTTTGCGACTTGACAATATCTACCTTGCTGCGATCGGCCCAGATAGCAATTTGATCAACCGCCGCTGCTCGAAAAGTATCACAGGCAGCTATAATCACTTTCTGTCCCTGATTGGAAAAATGTGCGGCCAGTTTGCCAATAGTGGTTGTTTTCCCGACTCCGTTAACACCGATGACGATCCATACCTGCGGG
>JBHHVC010000317.1:0-2482 GCA_046754125.1 Candidatus Zixiibacteriota bacterium | reverse complement strand
GCGAGTAACCTGCTGGAGAATATCTACTGTGGGCATGAGTCTCAGGTCCATGGCGCTGCCAGATTTCTTGATCTTGTTTGTGGCAGGTTCGGCGGGTCTGAAGTCTGCCGGGGCAGCCGCCATTATGAGACAGTCTGCCGCTGACATGGAATCCTCGACAGCATGGCACATCTGCTCGGTGGACTCAACCGGAACATATTCTGCCCCAACTGGCGCGGACAGTGCACTTGGTCCGGAAATAAGTGTGACCTGCGCTCCCATTTTGATAGCCGCCTCGGCCAAGGCATACCCCATACGCCCACTCGAACGATTGGAAATAAAGCGGACCGGATCAATCGCCTCCCGACAGGGACCGGCTGTCACGACTATGTGCTTACCGACCAGCTCTTTTTTTTTTGGCGTGGATTCCAAATATGCTTCGATCGCCGCGAGAATAGTCTCTGGCTCGGCCAGCCTGCCCACTCCGACATGATCGCAAGCCATCTCCCCTTCGACCGGACCTTCAAACAAGTAACCCAGATCGGATAGTTCTTTGCAGTTGCGGCGCGTTACCGGGTTGTTCCACATGTTCGGATTCATTGCCGGGCAGATGAGAATCGGCTTGCTGGTGGCGCAAACAACTGTTGTGAGAAGGTCATCCGAGATGCCCGATGCGATTTTCCCGAGGAAATTGGCGGTGGCAGGCGCAATGACCATCATGTCGGCCCAATCGGCAAAGTCGATATGGCGGGTGGCAACAAAGCTGTCTACGGGAAACATTTCCACTGCTACGGGGTTCTGCGTCACGGTTTCCATCGTCAGAGGAGTAATGAACTTTGTGGCCGCCTCGGTCATTATGGCGCGCACATCACAACCGGCCTTTACCAGTAATCTAATCAGGGATGCAGTTTTGTAGCAAGCGATGCCGCCGGTCAGTCCGACCGTAATGTGCTTGCCAGCAAGCGACATACGAGCCTTTAGTGGAGACGTTCGGAAATATTGCCGCCTGCTCCGAGGGCAGCAGCGTCGTCGAAATCGTCAAAGTCCTGGAAAAGGACCGAGGATGCAATGACTCTGATTTGCTCGGCTGAAACCGGCCGAATACCCACAACCGAAGCCCTCTCCATGATCGCTTCGACCTGCTCATCTGAGGCGAGGGCTAGATTACGCAGGGTAATCAGAAAGCCATAGGCTTCGGGGGCCAACTGCGCCTGTTCGGCGGGAGCCAGAACTCGATGGGAAAAACCCTCTTGCGGAAACTGGGAAAAGTAATTTTCCGGCGCGTGATTGATTCGCTCCAGAAGCCAGGCGTAGGCCGACGAAATTTCGAGGTCGGAAAAGCCCATTGTGTGCAGAGTATTTGAGACATCTTCCGAGTCGAGCGTGTGAACAGGGTCATCACGCAAGTAATCAATCAGAAAAACGACGATTTCGAGAATCCTGTCGCGCACTAGCACCCTCACCGTGTTTGCCATTTGAACCGCACAAAACAAGATAGTACTGTGCTCAGAGCTACGCAAGTTTGAATACTCAAAATGTGATCATTTAGTGCAACAAAGGCCAGAGCGGAAGCTCAATACCCGCCGCAGGGACTCCACTGTGGCCAGTGAAAAAAACCTCTACTTTGATCGTCTCGGCCAGCTTCATGAAGAGCGCCCTCGGTCGGGGGATATTGAAGTCGTCGAGCACAATCGAGAAGAGTGCCCGCGCTGAGATAGAACTTGACCCGTCAGCATCTATCCTATTGGTGATCAGCAGCTTGACGCCCACCTCCCGATTGACGCCGTGAATGTAGAATCGGCCGGTTGCAGATAGTTCATACTGGCGGTCCGACTCAAACCTGGCAGGTGGGTCGTCAACATGCTCAAGGTCAAAGAAAGCGAACGGGTATTCTTCTGTTTGCAAGTGTTTTTCACGCATATGCTCGTCACGTTTGTCGATACCAGTTCGCAGGGTTCGCAAATCTACTCGCAACCGACCTGAAATGCCCGAGCCGGGGGAAGCGGGATCAACGTCGAAGTAACCGGCAATATCTGTGCTTTTCCCCTTTATGAACTCGAGCCGGGCGGTTGACTCGAAGTAGACGGTGTCTGCATTGTCGGCGGGCCGAAGAGAGTACTGGCTCGCCTGAACAACTGAGAAGCACAGCAGCGCCGAAAGGGATGCCATTAGGAGTTTCATATTCCCTGCACTCATAGGTAGCAGTCTAATTGTTAACTGCTCCCTGATCAATCCAATTCTTTATCAGGTTCAATTGGTCACTGCTCATGAAAACCGGTCCTCCCTTTGGCATGCGGGCAACGCCGGGCAGAGTGCCCATCAGAGCTTTATAGAGATTGCTCCCGGCACCATTTGAAGTGGTTATCAGGTTTCCATTTATGCCGCTTGCGCCGGTAATATCGCTCCACCCGGCGTTGTTTATCTGAAGGCCGTTACCAACTACGCCACATCCATGACAGTTTTGGGCCGTACAGCCAAACCCTCCTGCGCCTGTTCTCAGGAG
>JBHHVC010000316.1:0-2487 GCA_046754125.1 Candidatus Zixiibacteriota bacterium | reverse complement strand
AGGACCTGGGGCGTATAGTCGCCGAACTGAACGAGCGATATGCCAACTGCGCAAGTTCCTATCGGCTCCGCGAACTGGCCGGAGGATACCAGTTGTACATCATCCCGGAGTTTGCCGGGTACATTGACGAGTTGTTCACGCGGCGTCGAAAGATGCGGCTCACCCGCGCAGCCCTTGAAACGCTGGCCATTATAGCGTATCGCCAGCCGGTGACAAGGGCTGGCATCGAGCAGATTCGCGGCGTAGCCTCCGATGGTGTTATCCACAACTTGCTGGAAAAGAAGATGATTGCCATTCGAGGTCGTGCCGAGTCGGCCGGGCGTCCTCTACAGTATGGAACCGCCGACGAATTCCTGAAGTTCTTCGGCTTGAATAAACTGGGTGATCTGCCAAAGATGTCTGAGATTGAAGAGCTTGTTCGGGCCGCCGATCCGGAATCTCAGCCGCAATTGGCGTTGATGGAAGCCGAGCAAAAGCTGAACATTGCCGACGGTACCTACGATCCATCTGACGGGGAGGATGATCTGGCACAAAAGGACTCAATGTCCGTTAAGGAATCCGGCTCGCCCAACGGGACCGCCGACCCGGATGGGTCAGAGGAGAATGCTGAGACTAAGGCAGTCGCCGGTGCGGTTGAACCATAGATGTTCTAGGCAGCATTGGCAGTGTACTGGGTGTGAGGGCCAGGTTTTCTTTGAGTAACGCTCTTGCCTGCCGCATGCGAGCGGTATACGGCATGGAAAGAACGTAGAGTAGGTAATATGCCCGGTGCCCATGATTGACCAATCAACGGACAAACCTATCAGGATAAATAAATTTCTGTCCATGTGCGGTGTCACATCCCGTCGGGGAGCGGAGACGCTGATATCAGAAAAGCGTGTGACTGTCAACGACTCTACTGTGGAGGAATTGGGGACAGTTGTTTTGCCGGATCGGGATATCGTCAAGGTTGACGGCGTGGCTGTTACTCCGGTCACCAGGAACAGCTATGTCTTGCTCAACAAGCCTATTCGCGTCATGACTACATTGCACGATCCATTCAAGCGGACGACGGTTGCGAACTTGGTCGCCGGAGTGAGCGAGAGGGTGTATCCAGTAGGCCGACTCGATTACGATACTTCAGGTGTCCTGCTTTTGACAAATGATGGCGAACTTGCCTATCGCCTGACTCATCCCAAATACGGGGTCAAGAAGGTGTATGAGGCGACCGTACTCGGCAAGTTCACGCTGGTTCAAGTGCGAGAGATAACTAGTGGAGTGCGGCTCTCAGATGGAGCAATGGGGCGCGCAGAGGTTCGCATATTAGGCCATCTCAAGAACCAGTCGCGAATTCAGTTGACTCTGACCGAAGGGCGAAAGCGTGAGGTCAGGCAGTTGTGTCTGGCCGTCGGGTTCCCGGTCAGGAAACTGCGCAGGGTTCTCTTTGGAGGTATTTCCTCACACGGAATGAAGACAGGTGATTGGCGGTTTTTGACGTCGCGCGAAGTGGCCGACCTGAAGCGACAGGTCGACCTTTAGAGCAGGCGTCAACTCAATGGACTAGTGGTTGTCCAGATCGCTCCATTCGGCATTATCGAGCCACGTGCTTGGACGGTCCAAAAACTGAATAATGTTTTCCATTGTGACCCAGTGGCGTCGCTCTTCCTCGGCAATTTTGCAGAAGACTTCCTGCTCGCTCTTAGTGGGGAGTTCCACTGCCTTTTCACGATAGAACTGTTCGGCTTTTTTCTCAATCTCTCTGGCTTGTTCCCAGATAGCTCTGGCATCAGCAGGGAATGTATATTCGACATCGGACGCTTTCATCTGCTCGAAAGTATTCTTCACCAAGGTCAGAATAGTTGTCTTTTCTGAGTCTTGGTATTGAGCTTTCTCGCCGTCGTACATCGCTTTGAATATGTTGTAATGTTTCTGTTCGTCATCGGCCAGTTCAATCAGAATCTTTTTGAGTTGAGCATTCTCGATTTTCGCGGCATGTTCTTCATAAAACGTCTTGCCGTCCAACTCCATTTTCATTGCGAATTCGTATACGTTCATCCCATTCTCCAAATGGCTATGGTTATCTCTCTATCAGCCAAACTAAGCAAACGACATGACCGTGTCAACTTGCGTCTCCCAGCGGAAATGCCGCCGCGCGAGTAGGAAAAGTTAGCGTTTGCTCTCATGGTTTGAAACGCCTATTTTATGGTCGGCCAATAGGACAAGATAGCGATGGGGAGTCTATAAGGCAGTCAGCATATGGCGGCAAACGGATTTGATGATGATCAGACTAGGTCGTTCGCAAACCTGGCTGCTGGTACAAAAGTTTCGCATTACAAGATCATCTCCAAAATCGGTGCCGGTGGGATGGGTGAGGTCTATCTTGCTGAGGATACAGGCCTCCATCGCAAAGTAGCTCTTAAGTTTCTCCCGGCCCAGTTCGCCGCCGAAAGAAGGCCCTCGAACTCAATCCCCGGTCGGCCACCATGTACGAGGACATAATCAATACTC
>JBHHVC010000315.1:0-2489 GCA_046754125.1 Candidatus Zixiibacteriota bacterium | reverse complement strand
CCAACGGCCATTTCAAAGAGTCGGCGGGTTCCTATGCCGGGATGTTTATCAAAGATGCCGATCCCGTTATTGTCAAGGACCTCAAGATTGCCGGCAAGCTGTTCAAGAAGGAGCTGTACGAACACAACTATCCCTTCTGCTGGCGTTGTAGCTCGCCGCTTATCTACATTTCTATGGACTCCTGGTATATCAGGACCACCCAGTTCAAAGAGCAATTGCTGGACAATAGTAATGCCGTCAATTGGTGCCCGGACGAAATCGGCACCGGTCGCATGGCCGACTGGCTTCAAAACAACGTCGACTGGGCTATCTCACGCCAGCGGTTCTGGGGCACGCCTTTGCCGATATGGGTGTGCGACTCAGAGACTTGTGACAAAAAGCGGGCAGTTGGATCGATCGAGCAATTGCGAAAGGAGGGGATTGACGTTCCCGACGAACTCGATTTGCACAAGCCGATGATGGACCGGGTGCAGCTCCGCTGTGAATGCGGCAGCACCATGACCCGGGTTCCGGAGGTTATCGATGTCTGGTTCGACTCGGGCGCTATGCCGTTCGCACAGTGGCACTATCCCTTTGAGAACAAAGAGGAATTCGAGAAGAAGCACCCTGCTGATTTTATCAGTGAGGCTATCGATCAAACACGCGGCTGGTTCTATTCGCTCCTGGCAATTTCGACCATGCTGTTCGACAAGGCTCCCTACAAGAACGTTGTCGTGCTTGAGTTTATCCTCGACAAAGAGGGCAAGAAAATGTCGAAGAGTAAAGGGAATGTAGTCGACCCCTTTACCACTGTCGACAAGTTCGGGGCCGATCCTTTGCGCTGGTATATGGTATCGACTTCCAATCCCTGGCTTCCCACCCGCTTTGATCTGGATGGACTGGCCGAAGTTGTGCGTAAGTACTTCGACACTTTGCGCAATACCTATTCTTTCTTCGCGCTCTACGCCAATATCGATCGCGTTACCGACAGGGCTAACACCGCCTCCCTCTCGATCGATGCCTATCTGGAAAGCAAAGCAGGGCCGTCCGATCGGTTTGATCGCTGGATTGAATCAAAATATAACAGTCTGGTTCGCGATGTTACAGCCGGCTTTGAGAAATATGATATTACTAAACCGGTTCGCGCTATTCAGTCATTTGTAATCGACGAGCTTTCCAACTGGTATGTCCGCAATAACCGTCGCCGCTTCTGGGCCAAGGGAGATGACCCGTCAAAGATGCGCGCCTACCTGACCCTCTATCGCATCATCATTGGGCTCTGTCGGTTAACCGCGCCGGTGGCGCCGTTTGTCTCGGAAATGATCTACCGGGAACTGACTGGGGATAACCAATCCCGGAACACGTTACCCTTGTCAGTGCATTTGACCGAATTTCCCAGGGCCGACGAAAGCGTAATTGACAATGATCTGGAGCAGGCTATGACTTTGGCAGAACAAGTTGTCTCACTTGGGAGGGCCGCACGCTCCCGTCACAGATTGAAAGTCCGCCAGCCTTTGTCACGGCTAATGGTGGCTTTGCCCGACGGAATCCGGTTCGAATCGCTGAGCGAACTCCTTTCGGTCATCCGGGAAGAACTAAATGTAAAAAAGGTCGCGGCTTCCGGCAAACTGAACCAGTATCTGTCTTTTGCCGTAAAGTTGAATTTCAAAACAGCTGGTCCCAAACTTGGCGGAAATGTAAAAGCCGTTGCCGCTGCCTTAGCGCAGATGGACTCGTCGGCCATTCAAGTCTGCCAGTCGTCCGGCAAATGGGAAATTGCTGCCGACGGCAAATCGTTTGAGCTAAGCGGCGAAGATGTCGATGTAAGCCGCATCGAAAACGACGGCTATGCGGTAGAATCAACCGGGGCGGTGACTATTGTGTTGGTCACTTCTCTCACAAATGAACTGGTCGACGAGGGTTTTGCTCGTGAAATAGTCAACAAGATTCAGAATATGCGAAAAACATCAGGTTTCGATGTGACCGACACAATCACCGTGCGCGTTGCCACGTCGAAGCGCCTTCAAAGCGCAGCGACTCGTTACGATGAGTTCATTCGGCGCGAAACTCTAGCCACTAGTATCGAGTTTATTGATATCAGCAGCCTGCCTGAGGCGACTGAATGGAATATCAATGGTGAAAAAACGGCTATTGCACTGTCTCGAGTAACGCCGAGAGTGGAGGCATAGACAATGAGAAAAACATCGCTCGAAAAATACCGCAAGCTGCTCCTGAGCAGACGGAAAGACTTGCTCAAGGAGATGGGTTTGCTGGAGTCCAACATCTCCACCACCATAAAAGAGTCGACCGGGGACCTTTCCAGCTACTCATACCATATGGCCGATCAGGGAACAGATGCTATGGAGCGCGAAATGACGTTTATGCTCGCATCAAAGTCCGGTCGCCTGTTATACCACATCGATGAAGCCCTCAGGAGAGTCAACGACGGCTCTTATGGTAAGTGCTTTACCTGCGGCAAGCAGATCCAGATCGGCCGCCTCGAAGCAGTC
>JBHHVC010000314.1:0-2494 GCA_046754125.1 Candidatus Zixiibacteriota bacterium | reverse complement strand
GGTTGCCCCATCTTGTGCCCAAAGTCAGCAACTTAGATCGGTTACCTAGAGAGAAGGCACTAATTTTCCTGAAAGACCACTTTCCGGACAAGCTCGCGCACGGTTTCCATGTTCGGGCAATTCTAATGCCGCGCATCACCGGCCTTCCCGAGACAAGGCTTGCGAAATCTTCCCCTGCTGCGGGCCTTAGGGCCTTGGCCCCGAGCACGATCTTTCAACTGCCCGGGGCACGCGACGACGATTTTCAGAACTTGATCGGTCTTGTCAAGCAAGTCCCAAGCCATGTTTTGGAGCTTGGCACAGATCTCAGAAGGATTCCCGACGTGATCTCAGACCTGCTTTCCGAGGGGTAAGCCGTGAAATCGTTTCAGCCCTTCGTGAGTGTCATTATCCCAGTCTTCAATGGAGAAGCTTTCTTAGCAGAAGCAATTGAGAGCATCCATCGGCAGAATTACCATCCTCTGGAGACAATCATTGTGGATGATGGCTCGACTGATGGAACAGCCACCATCGCCTCACGTTTCAAGGAGAGCGTCCGGTACATTTTCCAGCCAAATGGCGGGCCGGCAGCCGCCCGCAATAGAGGGTTGCGGATGGCCCGCGGATAGGTTGTCGGCTTTTTAGATGCCGATGATCTCTGGGGTGAAAAGAAACTCGAACTTCAGCTAACGCGCCTGGCCGACGATTCATCGATAGACATCGTCATCGGGATCCAACTGTTTGTGAAGACAAAAGGAGTCGTGGAGGGGAAGCACACGTTCGGAAAACTATTGGATCCCCTTGTCAATCTTAATTTGGGCAGCGCGCTCTTCAGAAGAGCTGTTTTTGATAGAGTGGGCTTGTTTGATGAAACGCTATATTACTGCGATGACTGGGACTGGTTCATGCGGGCGCGGGAGCTCGGCGTTCCCATGGTGATCCATCAGGATGTCACGTTGGTGCAAGGCGGCACGAAAGCAATATGACGAATAACACTGTGCTGGGTAACCGGTACATGATGCAGATGCTCAAGAAGTCGCTGGACAGCCGAAAGCGGCAAGACGATTCGCCAGTCACATCGCTGCCGGAGCTGTCCTGTTTCGAAGAGAAGTCGACCGGGTGAACATATCGTAACCATGAAGGACGCACAGGAACATAACGAGCAGATTGAGCGGCCCTTGGTAAGCGTCGTCGTACCGGTATTCAATGGAGAGCGTTATTTGGATTCGGCACTTCAAAGCATTTTCGAACAGGACTATCATCCCTTTGAGGTGATCGTCGTTGATGATGGGTCGGTGGATGGCTCCGCTGACGTTGCCAGATCTTTCGACGGAATTCGATACATGTATCAGACGAACCGGGGCAATGCAGCCGCCTTAAATGTCGGAATTGAAGCTGCTCGCGGAGAGTTCATAGCCTTTCTGGATGCAGATGATATTTGGGTTTCCAATAAACTCAGGGTGCAAGTCGAGTATCTCATCGAGCAGCCTCACATCGGGGGCACTATCAGCAAATGCCAGAACTTTTTAGAACCGGGACTCAAGTTGTCCACAGAGGCGGAAAATATTCTACTGGAGAGGGAACAAGTAGCTTTTATGACGTTAGTCGCTCGTAGAACGGTTTTCGAACAAGTTGGTGGCTTTGACCCTGGTTATAAGGTCGGCATTGATTTCGACTGGATTATCCGTGCCAGGGAAGCGGGTATCGTCATCGAGATATTGCCTGAAATCCTTCTCCACAGACGCATTCATGACTCCAATCTGTGTTCCGATGTACAGGCCATCCGTTCGAGTTGGCTAAGAATGGTCAAAGCCTCCATCGGTCGCAGAGGCGAGCAAATATCCGGATAAGGACCATGACGGAAAACAGTCGATTAGTGAGTGTAATCATCCCAGCCTACAACTGCGAGCGCTTTCTGGCCGAAACCATCGAAAGCGTCTTGGCCCAATCCTATCGGCCGATTGAGGTTATTGTTGTCGATGATGGGTCGACAGACCAAAGCGCGGAGATCGCCCGCTCGTACAATGATGTCAATTATATTTTCCAGGCCAACCAGGGCACCGCCGTTGCCCGCAACACGGGCCTTGCCGCTGCTCAAGGGGAGCTCATCGCTTTTTTGGATCACGATGACGTGTGGATGCCCAATAAGCTGGAGGTTCAGGTCGGGTATCTCATCGAGCACCCTGGCGTAGAGCTCACAATTTGCAGAATACAGAACTTTTTTGACCCAAGGGTCGACGTCCCTCCGGGGGCCAGAATTGTCCCGCAGATGAGAGAGCAGATAAATTTTATGACGATGGTCGCCCGCAAGGAGGTTTTTGACCGGGTGGGCGGCTTTGACCCAAGCTACAGGGTCGGGAATGATTTCGACTGGGTTACTAGAGCCAAAGATTTGGGAATCGCTATGACGATTCTTCCCGAGACCCTCATGCTGAGGCGCGTTCACGAGACCAACTTGAGCCACGACACGCAAACCCAACGGGCGGATTTGTTCCGGTTGGTCAAAGCCTCCATC
>JBHHVC010000313.1:0-2549 GCA_046754125.1 Candidatus Zixiibacteriota bacterium | reverse complement strand
AACTCGTCACGCAGCTCTTGCCATTCAGTGCTTCCAAGCGCCTGACGGAGCGCGTCTCGATCCTCGGCCAAAACACCTGCCAGAACCTGTGGCGCATTGCCGTGGACAGTGTACCATGCCTCCACAGGTTGAAGACCCAACTCCATCAAGCCGGGCACAAACGTCTTCATTGACCAGTCAAAATACGCAGCTTCCCGTCCTGGCCGGATGTCCCATGTCATGATCAATTTCATCATAGGCTTCTCCTAAGATACCCACGCGATAGCTGTATGATACCAGATTCATGCTGTTCCTCCAAATCCAACTCGCAAGCCATCTCATTGTAGCTGTGTTGACAAACAGTTCCCGCTATGGTACTATTAGTGTGGATTCATACCGTCATGTAGGAATACATACAGCGCACTCATCCAATAATATCATCCATTTTCCGGCAATGAGACTTTGGCAGTCACCCCAGAGCACTACACTCAAAGAAGTCACCGAGATCAGTTCAATGTGTAGCGTCTAGACAATCACATTCGGGTCGCAAGCCGATCAACAAACAGCTCTGCCGAAGTCGAGTCCAAAGCATCGAGGGTTGAGCCCACCAGCAGCTCTTACTGATGCATCTGAGTTAATAGAGCCGGATAATCGCAGAAATCTGGGCCGGGAGTGTGCTGAGAGGCACACTCTTTTCTTTTCTGGCACCAGTGTTGGTATCATCAGAGGTGATCATGAACGTCACGCGAATATCGCGGATTCTTGGCCTGATTATTCTGGGCGTCGTGGGCTGGCAATTGGGAGATGCGATTAGCCAGGAGATTATGTCGTACGTACCACCTGTGATCCAGGTCTCGCCCTTGGTAGCTAATGGTGGACTGGCGTTGATCGGGGCTTTGCTTGGTTTCCTGATCACGCCGTGGCTAACTGTTCGGCCTCTAATCTGGATCAATCGAGAAATCCGAGGCCTGCCGATACAGACCTTGCTTGCAGCGACTATCGGTCTGGCGATTGGCCTTCTTATCTCGGCTTTGGCAGCAGTACCACTGCACTACCTGCCCCTATCGCTAGGCCGACTGATGCCTTTTGTGGCAGCACTCCTCTTCGGCTACATAGGAATCCTCACCGCTGTGGCGCGACAGACCGACCTGCTGAATCTGCTAAATACCCGTCTGCCGGGTGGCGGCAAGGCCAGTAAGAGCAATTATATCATTTTGGATACCAGTGTGATTATTGATGGGCGCATTGCGGATATAGCCCGGACAGGGTTCATTGAAAGCACGATTCTCGTACCTCGCTTTATACTAAACGAGCTCCAGCACATTGCAGACTCGTCCGACAGCCTGCGACGGAATCGGGGCCGGCGCGGTCTGGAGATCTTGAATCAGTTGCAAAAACACGGCGATATTCCCGTCGAGATCGCCGACTTGGATGTGCCCGAGGCGAAGGAGGTAGACAGCAAACTGGTCCGCCTCGGAAAACAGTTGAACGCCCCCGTCTTGACCAACGATTACAACCTCAACCGGGTGGCGGAGCTGCAAGGTGTCAAAGTTCTTAACATCAACGAGCTCGCGAATGCTGTCAAATCCATTGTCTTACCTGGTGAAACGATCCGCGTACGGATCATTCAGGAAGGCAAGGAGCTCGGTCAGGGAGTTGGATATTTGGACGATGGCACCATGGTCGTGGTAGAAGATGGGAAAAGGTACATCAACAACACGATGGAAGTGACGGTGACTAGAGTATTACAAACAGTGGCTGGCCGAATGATTTTTGCGACGCACAATGGCAGCGCAGGATCCTTGAACAGGTAGAGCATGGCAGTTCTGACAGTATCTCGACAACTGGGGAGTCGCGGCAGTGAGATTGCAGCCGGCGTAGCCGAGCGGCTGTCGCTGCGCTTCGTAGATCGCGAGATCATCCATCGGGCTGCCCAAGAGGCCGGCGTGCCGCAGGCGACCCTCATGGAACAGAGCTACGAAGGCCAGCGCAGTCTGTTTGAGCGAGCGCTTGACATCGTCAACACCATGCCCGGCATTCCACAGGTCCCCCACACGTCACGACGGGAGACGACAGCGCCGATGGCCTTGCCGCTTAGCAACATCCTGACGCCGGCAGCCCCGATCTTCAGTCAGCCAATGGCCAGCTATGTACGAGTGGTTGAACAGATCATCCGCGATCTGGCCAATCAGGGCAACATCGTAATTGTTGGACGCGGTGGTCAGATGATCCTGCGGGGTCGTGATGACACTCTCCACGTTCACATTATCGCCCCGTTTGATCAACGGGTTGACACTCTCATTCAGCGCGACAACCTCAAGCGTCGGGAGGCCAGAGCTCGTGTAGCAGCAAGCGATCGTGCCCGGAGTGAGTACATACGGCGCTTCTATCATGTACAATGGTTCGATCCAACTCTTTACGACTTGGTGATGAACACTGATAAGATAGACACTCTCACCGGCATAGAGCTCGTCGTCAGAGCCCAGATGGCTGTGAAGACCAACCCCAAATCATAGGGAGACTGTCCAAGATTAAGCCCATCGTTTCCCAAGCGAATGCGAGATTGGGGA
>JBHHVC010000312.1:0-2552 GCA_046754125.1 Candidatus Zixiibacteriota bacterium | reverse complement strand
CAATCTTGAGGCTCTGGTCGGCGATGATTCCACGCCAGGGGTTTCCATAGATGACGACCGGGCCGATGAACTGGCGGCAAAGTTGTTTCGCCGGGCATATCCGAATCTTATTGTGCCGCTCAAGGCAATGGAATCGCCCGAACAATCAACTGTCCCTTTGTTGGCGGCCGATAACCAGCCCGACACTCCCGCTCCGTCGGTGGAGAATCTGGCCACTATGTACTGCGAGAAGCCCGAACTGATCCTGCAAGTGATGCGCGACAATCGCAGTGGTCAGGCATACCTGCAACTGGCCAGCGATAACCCGGCGATGTTTTCTCATGTTCTGGTCGAACTGCCTGATCTGAAAAAGTCGATTGTAACCGATACGACCGGACGCGCGCCGCTCACTGAGCCTGATGACACCGACTGGTCATCTCTACGCTGGCAGGTCAAACTGCCCGGCGGCGAATTTGCGCTCGATTCGCTGGGCGAGACCGACAAAGATTCCGGCGATCAGACCGAAACAACCCTAAAGTCGCCTCAGGGGGACAAAATCAAAGTCTCGCTCTCTGGCTCAGGGTCGCAGCGAAAGTTGTCTGTGGAGTTGCTGGAACTCGGCGGCACAGGCGACCCCGGGCCGGTCGTTCTGGCTGTGTCGTGTGATGATATGACAGAAACCTACCCGGCCAAAGTCCGTCAGCCGGTGGTGATCAGTCTGTCCAGCCTTCCGGCGATGCTCTCTGTCCGGGTCTACACATAATATGCCCGACTCGTCATTACTGGCCTTCACACGCAGGTTTAACGAAGCTATCTCGGCCTACGACAGTGTTGCTTCCTGTCAGGTCAAGTTGCTGCTGCTTTTGGACCTCTGGCCCGACCTGCATAAGCGCAGCGGTCAGGCCCAGTTTATCGGATACTTCGACCAGTACACACCCCGCCTGACCGAAGCCATAACCGACAGCGCCATATACGACCTGACTATCCCCGAACTTTCCTCCCTGCTCGAAATCGCGCAGCAATTGGAAATCAGCACACAGGAACAGTCGGTACGCCGCACCCTGATCCGCCAACTCTGCTATGTCGGCGATATCGAGACGGCCCTGCCGCTTTGTTTTGAGGTTACTGCCGAATCGGTGGATATAACCGAATTGATTAATGGCCTGAAGGCCTCCTCACCGCTGATATTCTTGGTGCAAGTGATTGAACGGATCGAATCGGCCGCTCCCAAGACTGCCGCTTTGTTGCGCGAGGTGCACACTGAATGGCAAGCGTTGACCTCCGAACTGCACCACGACCGCGCCTGGTGCCTTTTGGTACAGTCGGGCGAACACTTGAGCGGACATCGCGGCTGCCTTACCCTGTTGACCGGCAGCGTACACACCGCTCCCAAGCGACAATCATCCAACAAAGAGGTCACAAGTGGCGAGGGCACGAGAGAAAAAGTCGCGAACGACCAGGTTAGTTTTAACCATCAACTGCGCTCGTACGACGACCCGATGGTCGGTGGCGTTCACGCCTCATTAGCTGCTGTGCGCTCCCTTTTGCTCGAACTGGGCGCGGCTCGGCAGGCCAATAATCGCGACTGGGTGGCGTCATATGAGATTGATCGCGATGACCACCTGCTGACCGGCGACTCTCTTGGCCTTGCGGCAGGGCTTATCGCATTCACACAGTTACTGCGAACCGATGTCGACTGGCATGAGCGGAACCTGCCCGGCGCGGTCGCTTTCACTGGCGGCATATCCGATGACGGAACAGTTCTGCCGGTGAATGATGCCACACTTTCGCTCAAAGTCGAGCGGGCCTTTTTCTCGCACGTCGAATATATGGTGGTGCCCGCAGGCAACCATGCAGCCGCAGCCGAACATATTCGCTCGTTGCAGCAGCGATACCCGCGCCGCCGTCCGGAACTGATAGGTGCCGAGTCGCTTGAGCGCGTTGTCAACAATCATAATGCGGTCAGCTTCGAGAGAGTCAGACCGTGCGTCTACATCCCCCGATTTATTGGCAAATACAGTCGTACACCCCGGATGCAACTGCCGCTTTTGCTGCTGTTGCTCTATGTTTTTGTCTGCATTCTCTTTCCCAAAGCGCGCTTCTGGTTTGACTGGGACCCCGCGCAAGTGCAACTGACCGAGACTGGCTTCGAAGTACTAAATGCTGGCGGGGATTATCTGTGGGAGAAAGAGATTGACGCAGATGGCATCAATGGGGTCTCCAGCGACGTAGATGACATTGACGGTGACGGTGACTATGAAGTAGCTGTCGGTTTCTCGGGCACAAGCCCCTCCGAGTGGACTTCCAACGTGTTCATCTACTCATCGAGCGGTGACTCGCTCTTAAATGTTCTAAGCCCGGCAAGTCCCGGAGCTTATCTACCGCGAGACGATCATGACGGGTACTTCATGCGCACTACCGCGAACATTGTTCACATTGACGGCAAGACCGTAGTTGTGGGATCCGGGTATAGGGACAATCCGGCACAGGCGCAAATCAAAGTCTGGAATGGCTCAGGAGAAGAGTTTTCATATTATATCAATCAAGGTGCTGTCGGATTGGTCTTTCAAGCG
>JBHHVC010000311.1:0-2571 GCA_046754125.1 Candidatus Zixiibacteriota bacterium | reverse complement strand
GGTTCGCCGATACCGGTACCCAATCCTACACAGACTCGTTTCAAGGACGCTCACCTTACTGTTATGATTATTTTCGGGGAAAGTCCACCATATATCATACATTCCGCACTAACAGCAGTGTCTCTTCAGCATTTTACGAGCCGTATTACCTCAATGATTTCAGACAGTTACGCTACCAGTTAATGTAGACCAGCATATCGTTTTTCGCCATTGAAAACGGCTTATCCGGCGAACCCATGGCGGGAAACAATTCATTTCGGTTGTTGTCTTTCATCAGATAGACATTGAACTGCTCGAGATGAGATCCGATACATCTTCGCTAGAATCTTCCTCAGTCGCCGCTCATTGCGAATACATTTCTTGTAGAGGCGAGCCTCTGGTGGTGTCAGGACCTTGGTCACAGTCTTAGCCTTCACCTTCCGGGTCCACTGGTAGTAGGGTCCATGCTCATATTGCTGACCACGATGACACCGACAATTCGGCTGGCCGCACTGTTTGGTGCGCTTGATGACACTACCCTGCATCACAAAGCCGAGGGGCTCGATCTCGGACTTCACATTTTCATATTGTTCCAAGCAACGCTGGAGAGTTTTCTCTTTTTCTGTGGGACTCAATGTTTTCCTTTTCCTCTTGACATTTCCATTCTGACAGTATATATACTGCCTGATAGAGATTGTCAAGTGTTTTCAGGAGGAGCGATGTATACAAAGCAACTCGGCGGCACTCGCAGAGTTACCACTCCAGATGGGCCGGCGAACCTCCGCATCCACCTTATTGGTTCAAGCCCGATTCTGATGTACTTCTTAGAGCGGATGACCTTCTCACGCATCGCCCGTTTATGCTTGGCCATGCCGCGAAAAGGTATTCTCGACCACGCCCAAACACTCTCGGCCTTTATCCAAAACATCATCCTGTCACCGGGACCGCTCTATCGAATCGCGGAATGGGCTGATCCAATTGATCCTAACGTCCTGGGATTGACTGCTATGGAGAAGAACTCACTCAACGACGATCGAGTGGCGCGAAGTCTGGATGCACTGACCTCACCGCGGGCGCGTAGTCTCTTTTTCCGGTTGGCTCTGCACATCATCAAGCAGTTCGAAGTGGACACCAGGCGCATCCACCATGACACCACAACAGTGACATTCCATGGACAGTACAAGGGCTCGTTTCGCGAACCCCGGATCACGAGGGGGATTAACAAGGATTACCGACCGCATCTGAAACAACTGGTCTTCGGCCTCAACGTGAGCGCCGATGGGGCCGTGCCCATTTCCCATGAGGTATACAGCGGCAATCGGACGGATGACACTATTCACCGAAGCAATGTGGACCGGTTGCGGGAAATCCTGGGACGTACCAACTTCATCTATGTGGCTGACAGCAAGCTGTGCACTCGTAAGAACCTTGACCATGTGGCGAAATACGGGGGGAAGTTCGTTACGGTGCTTCCCCGAAGCCGTGCAGAAGACAAGCGGTTTCGGAAAGCTCTGCGAGAAGGAGCCCCTGTCCGTTGGCGCCGTATACTGGAGATCGAGAACAAGCGAGGGAAGAACAAGCCACCGGATCTCTTTTGTACGACTTCCGCTGGTCCCGGGAAGACCAGCGAAGGCTATCGAATCGTGTGGGTTCGCAGTTCCCTGAAGATGGAATTCGATGCCCTGGCGAGAGAGACTGCCATAGAAAAGGCCGAGGCTGATCTCTTCGATCTCAATGCACGCCTCAACCGCGGAACATTACGGAATCGTGCGCCCATCAAGAAAGAGGTGGGGAAGATCCTCCATAAACATCAATGCCGGGGATTACTCGAGTGGTGCATCGCTTCCCGAACCCACATTGAGACCAGGCGCCTGCGTCGTGGACGACCCCGGAAAGATGACCCGGTGAAAGAGATACGCAGACAGCTTTACCATCTTGAAGTTCATCGGAACAAGAATGCGATTCAAGCTGAGGCCCGAACCGACGGCGTTTTCCCACTGGTCTCAAACCTGAAACCGAAAGAGGCACCCAAGAAGGAAATCTTGCTTATCTACAAGTATCAGCCCTATGTTGAGAAGCGACATGCTCTGTTTAAAAGCGAGTTGGAGGTGGCACCCGTCTATCTCAAGAAGCCACTTCGTGCGGCGGGGTTAGTCCATGCTGTGTTTCTGGCGATGATGCTTGATGCTCTGATCGAACGCACAGTAAGGCAAGGAATGAAGCACGAAGGGATTGATGCTCTTCCGATTCTGCCTGAAGGACGGTTGACCAAAACACCGACCACCGCCCGGCTGCTGGAGATGTTCAGCGACGTCTCCTGGTATGAGTTCGAACGAGGAGATGAGACGGTCACGTTTCCAGTCAGATTATCCACGCTGCAGAAACAGCTCCTCCAGCTCCTTAATATGGATCCGTCAACCTATGGTTCATAGTTGACTGTTCCATGTAAGGTGTCGATAATTCCTCAACTTGCCTCTTCGTAGGTGCGGAATGTATGCTGTATGTACTGTCCATTGTCACAAATCTGTCACAATCGACAGGATCACAGGGAAACAGCCAGCCCCAAACCCACCCTCAACTCACCACAACCTC
>JBHHVC010000310.1:0-2609 GCA_046754125.1 Candidatus Zixiibacteriota bacterium | reverse complement strand
GCCGCAGGTGGGAGCGGAGAACATGCACCCGGCATCGATGAACACTTGAATCAAACCAAGCTCGGCAGCCTCTCGCGCTATCTTCTGCGAACCGGGGAAAACAACAACTCGCACCCGGTCATGAATCTTGTGGCCGCGTAGAACATCGGCGGCGCGCTGCAAGTCTTCGAGCCAGCCATTGGTACAACAGCCGATCACCGCCTGATTGATAGCGATCTCGCCAAGCGCAGAGACGGGTTTGATATTGTCGGGCGAATAGGGACAGGCCAGTTGCGGCTCGATAGACGAAACATCATATGATCGTTCCATTGCGTAGATCGCGTCGTTGTCAGGTTCATACGTTTGAAAAGGCGGTTGTTCTTGATTGAACCGCTCTGACGATTCCACCAGCTTGCGTGTCTTGTCGTCGAAACAAAAGATTCCGGTCTTTGCTCCCGCCTCGATGGCCATGTTGGCCATA
The DNA here is from genome assembly GCA_046754125.1 of Candidatus Zixiibacteriota bacterium. Lineage (GTDB taxonomy): Bacteria > Zixibacteria > MSB-5A5 > GN15 > FEB-12 > JBHHVC01. The sequence goes on along the minus strand of JBHHVC010000310.1, from coordinate 2,149 downwards.
GTAAACCGATCAGCCATTGGCAACTGCTCGAAGACATCGCCGTGATATTCGATTGCCATATAGGTAGCGCCGGATGTTGACAGATCGCCCAGCGCATGCAGGATCAGGTCTTTGCCATAGACATGCGGTTGCAATCTGCCCGAGAATGTCAACCGGGCGGAAGCCGGCACTTTTAGCCAGACTTCGCCTGTTGCCCAGGCGCATGCGATATCTGACGACCCCACGCCGGTGGCAAAGCAGTTAATGGCTCCCGCTGTACAGGTGTGTGAGTCTCCACCGACAAGTACTTGTCCCGGCAGAACAACTCCCTCCATCGGTAGCACGGCGTGTTCAATACCTGCACGACCGACCTCAAAATACCATTTCACGTCATGTTCGTTGGCGAATTTGCGTACACGCGAGGCGATACCGGCCGCGTTGATATCCTTGTTGGGTGTAAAATGATCCGGTATCAGACAGACGCGCGACGGGTCGGCGAGTTTGTCGATACCCCAGCTCTTGAGTTCCTTGATCGAGAGAGCCGCCGACAGTTCATTTGCCATAGCCATATCAACAGGGACAGTTACAATTTGTCCCGGTACGACATTGTTGAGTTGGGCGTGTTCGGCTAGGATTTTTTCTGCTATTGTCATTCCCATATCGCTAACTGGACTTCTTTCCGTGAGGTGTGGGAATCTCTTTGTCCCATTGTAATACCGAGTCAGTGTTTGGTTCGGCAGAATCATAGTCGTGAAACTTCACCAGCTCCCCGACCTCATCGTCTGATAGAACGCGGTTATGTTGTTTGGCTGCCCGAAATATCTCGTCGACCAATTTCTTGTCCGGTTCAATACCGCGCACTTTCAGCCAGTAGACAATGTTGGACACGCCGGACATGAAACCGATTTCGATCCTCTGTTTCAGGCCAACCATTGAGGCCGGCACGCCGGAGTAGACGCGGTCGGCCAGCCAGTCATTTCCCTTGTTCTGGGCCTTGATGATTGCTGCGGCATGAACACCTGTACTGGTGCGAAAAGCATCACACCCCATGACCGGATAGCCCGGCGCCACCGAAACGCCGCAAGCCTTTGAGACTACTCGGCAGTAGTCGGCCAAACTTGACAGGTCGCGCTTTATTACCTCCTCCAACTGTAGATTTACTAGCAGCAGATCCATAGGAGTGTTGCCGACGCGCTCTCCGACACCTAGCCCGGTAGCGTGTACGCGGTCAACGCCCTGTCCGATAGCAGCCATCGTATTGGGAAGGGCCAACCCTCGATCGGAATGTCCATGCCAGTCGATCTTGACGTTGGGGTCGATCTCTTTCACTGTTTTGATGACGAACTTGAGTAAGTAGTATACACCTATCGGCGTGGCATGACCAACTGTGTCGCACACGCAGATTCTGCTCGCACCTGCGCCTATTGCCGTTTCATACAGCCTTTTCAGTGTTTGGGGATCCGCCCGCGATGTGTCTTCGGTTACATACATGACCGGCAAGTTGTTTTCGCATGCGTAACTGACTGCATCCTCGGTGAGCCGAAGCATCTTGTCAAGCGTCCAGTCCTCGGCGTATTGGCGAATGGGCGACGAGCCAATGAAGGTTGCCGCCTCGATAGGTTGGCCGACCTTTTGCGATATTTCGATTAAAGGAGTGATGTCCTGCATGACTGTGCGCACCGCACAATTTGGACGAATCTTCATCTTGTTCGTTATGATATGCTTAGCCAACGTTGTGATGTCTGACTGCGCCCTCGGTCCTGAACCGGGCAAGCCAATATCGACACAGTTGATACCCAGCGATTCCATCAATTCCAGCAGTTCAATCTTCTCCTCTATCGAGGGATCGGTGATGGAAGGCGACTGAAGCCCGTCGCGCAGAGTTTCATCGTCGAGTTCGAGATTTTCGTTGTGCCGAAAAGTAAACCCTTCATGTCGGTTCCAATCGTATATCAGGGCATCTTCTGAAAGTTTATGTTCCATCATTACTCCAACAATGTCTATGTCATGTGCTCGTCGTGTCGTCGCTTAAGCAATCGCCAGGACTTCTCAACTTCTTCCTGTATTCTATCTATATCCTGCGATGACAGGAAGGAGAATCTCCCCTGTTTCTGCAGATACTCTGATATCGTCTTTGGCTCGGGCCTGTGCGTGATTGTCCAGTGATGGC
>JBHHVC010000309.1:0-2626 GCA_046754125.1 Candidatus Zixiibacteriota bacterium | reverse complement strand
TCCGTTATAGGGCTAATGGCCCTATCCAGGGTTCGAATCCCTGCCTCTCCGCCATATGATTTCACTCCTCGATATCTTCTTGTTTGACAATTAGTTAGAATTGCTTATCTTGTTTTGTGAAGTCGCAGTGACCAAATAGCGACCAGTAGAAATGGGATTATCATGGGTTCTGTATAAAAAGAGCCAAATTCTGGTATATTGACCTTTATGTGAAAGGTCGCCGAGTACGAAAGAAGGTCGGCACGTGCAAGCAGATTGCTCTGTTGGCACTGAAGGATGCAGTGGTTAAAGCCGCACGAGATGAGTTCGGTTTTACAAGAAATGATATCTCCTTAGACAAGTCCCTTGGCCTGTTTCTGGAATACTCAAGAACCAATCACCAACCAAAGACTACCGCACGTTACAGAGCAGTTGTAGATCATTTCAAAGATTACCTGGCCACAAATACAAAGATTCAGTTCATCTCCCAAGTCAAAACTGAGGTCATCGACCAATACGACATATCAGTAGTTTTCAACCAGCCGCGAGCCTGCTGCGTAGGTACTCGCGGCGATGTCAACGCCGACGGCAACGATCTCGACATCGTCGACCTGACAACAGTGGCTGATTTCCTCTTTGGTGTGACTCCGCCGATCCCGTGCCCTGATGAATCGGATGTCAATGGCGATAGCAGCGGGCTGCCGGACATCGTTGACCTGACCTTTATTGTCGACTATCTATTTGGTGTCGCGCCCACTCCGGTACCGTGCCCGTAGGCATGGCGTTCATCGATTCGGCAATGGTCGACATTCTTGTTCCCGATTCTCTGCTTGTTGTCGGAACCGCTCAGGGGTTCGACCTGCAGGAATTATACTGACGGGTCCATTCAAACAAGGCCGGTCTATGGTAATGCAGCCGAGCGACTAAGCTCTTACAATTGACCCCATATTTTCAATGTCACCCGGCGGTTCTTGCTTGCCGCGTTGCGTTCGTCTGGCATAGCAACCGGTTTTTCTTCGCCCTGCGACAAGACGAACATCCGATACAGAGAGATACCGAATCGCTCTGCAAGAAACCGCTTGGTCGCATTGGCCCGCTTTTCCCCGAGCATCAGGTTATAGCCGCGATTACCAGTCCGATCAGCATGGCCAACGATTTCCACCAAAGATCCGGAGCTTTGTTCCAGCTTCTCTCCGGCCTCCATCAAGACCTGCTCCGCAGTCGCGGTTATTTCATAGCCGTCAAAATCGAAATTGATCGTCCCTTCCCAAATAATCTGGTAGTTCTCGAACCCTTCGGCCTCACTTATGGCCATGTCCGTTTTGTCCGACAACTCGGAAGCCAGTGAGCGTAGCTTGGAAATCTCGGCGGCGTTGCCATCGGTTTTGTCGCGCAATTGCGAAATCTGGGAACTGGTGTTCGCTTCCGAGGTTGCAATAGCTTCGTTCACATACTTCTTACTAGCGCCACAACCAGACAAGGCCAACATCAGCACTGAGAGAAGTCCAGTAAATACGATTCTGTTTGTCATCTCAAATCCCTTCATTCATATCCTCAGGTAACTGCTTTCTGCACTCAAGGTAGACTAAGATTGACCCTGCTAGCAGTCATGCGCAAGCAAAAAAATACGCGAGGATCACTGTTTGATTGCACCAGCAGTAATTCCGGAGACAATCTGGCGCTGCAAAACCACAAATAGGATCAAAATCGGCAAGACTGCCACCGATGCGCCTGCCATAAGATGCTGCCAGTCAATCGCCTGGTGTCCCTGAAAAAGTGCAAGGGCCACCGGAAGGGTTCGAAGACTCTCCCGAGATGTCAATATGAATGGAAACAAGAACGAATTCCAGTTGGTCACAAAAACCTGAATTGCCAGGACTGCCAATACAGGTCGACAAACTGGCATCATAATACTAAACAAAACAGTGAAATCTCCGGCTCCGTCCACTCGGGCAGCTTCCTCCATTGCCGGAGGAATGGCCTCTATGTACTGTTTGAGCAGAAATATGCCTATCGGGTTGACCAGCCAGGGGAGGATCAGCGCCCAGTAGCTGTCATAGATTCCTGTCTTCAGGCAAATGACATAGAGGGGAATGATTATCACGTGGGCCGGGATCATCAGCACTGTAATCGCTGAGAAAAACAACAGTTTGTTAAAGAGTGAGCGAAAGCGGGCGAGTGCATAGGCAACCATGAAACAGAACAGGATATTTGCGGCTGTCACAACAACAGCCACCGCGATAGAATTGAACAAGTACTGCCCCATGTTGAGCGTGGAGAAGAGGTCACCAAAGTTTGACATCGTTAGCCTTGTGCCAAACATTTCTGATAGCGCTATCGACGATCCGGGCGGCATAAGTGACACCCGAAACATCCACAACATCGGAAATACCATTACCAGGAGCAGGGCCGACAGAACTCCGTATTTCAGCAGCTGTCCAGACAGTCTGGTGACAGTTACCACACTGCCTCCCGCCTTCTGATAAGGACGAATTGAATCAGAGAAAAGACCGCAATGATACCAAACAGCAAATAGGCCGCTGCCGAGGCATAGCCGAACTTGAATTGAGTGGTCAACCCGGTTTCATACACAAAGTATACCATTGTGCCGGTATCGAATTTCCCTTTGGTCATTACGAATATCTCA
>JBHHVC010000308.1:0-2644 GCA_046754125.1 Candidatus Zixiibacteriota bacterium | reverse complement strand
TCTACGAGGTTTTCCATTGGGAATCAAGAAGGAAGTAGCCCATAGGTGCGTAACTTAGGCAGCCTCCGGTAGCCTACCCAGAGTGAAGCCAGTGGCGGAACGCCGGGTGGGGACACCTTTTCAAACCCGACCGGGTAAGGCAGTAAGACCCACGTCTGGACGACCGGCTTCAAGCCCAACTCGGGTGGGATAGATCATCAATACCTGGGCGGGTTGGAGCCATCGGCCAAAGAAAAAACGCCACTGCGGCATAAGCCACAGTGGCGTCTCTCGATGGGTGCTACACAGGAAGGAGAAGGAGACTTTTACCGTTTCCAGCGTGCGGATCGATCGGCATTCAATTCACTCACATCTTCAGCAAGCTCGACCGTAGTTAAACGTAACTCACGTCGCAGCACTTCCTGATAATCACCCAGCAGCCGATATTTGTTGCTGAACGAGTCGGTACGGCCCATCGCTGTGGCCAGCTGTTGTTTGACCCTGTAAAGACGTCGTGCACCGGCGAGGTCGAAACGGTCATCCCGGACATCGAATTGGCTTTCGCTGCCGTCCCGACGATGGCTGCGCGATTTGGCAAGTTCGCCTTCGAACCATTTGACAAATTCCTGGGATTGCCTGATATCACTTCGGATAAGCTCCTCGATCCTGACCTGATTTCGCCGGGTTGCTTTGTTGTCGCCCTTGAGCCAGGCATCGTGCCAGATGTCGATTCTGTCGGTCAATTTGTTGAGCGTGATGCTGGTTTGCTGGAACTGCCTGCGGTCCCAACGAATCTCTTTCTTGTCTTGTTGTATTTGATGTCCGGCATTCCCGGCCTGGACAGCAGGTACCAGTAAGAACAGTATCACGAATGCACAGTTGATTCTGGATAACAGTCGAGACATGAGGATTCCTTTCTATTAGCAGTCCTGCTTCGAGATTCAATAAGAAACCAATCAAATGGTGTGCCAGTCGGCCTAAGTGGTTGAAATTCAGGCTAATGGCCCGACTAACAGAGTCCCAGATTATGGGGAAAACGCTGTGAGTATGGGGTTTCCCCCACAGCTGCAGCCGAGGAAAGTGGCATGTGCGAACTTATTCGATTGCTGATAAACCTTGCCGAGATCGGCAGTAATCTACTCTTTGCTTAGCGCCGAATCGCGAGCCTTAAATGCATCTGAGGCCAGTTTGAGCATCTCGAAGCCATACGACGAATCGGCCGCAAACAGGCGGTTAAGAATGCTGTCTGATTGAGGCACATAGTTGGCCAGGGCATAGGCTGCCCCGAGCATAACGAGAGACGCATAATCGTTAGTTTGTATGCTCGTCAGCCGTTCAAACTGATCCACAGCCTGCGGATACTGATGTGTCTGGAAGTAAGCGCTCCCCAGCGCATACAGACAGTCTCGCAACTCCGGATTGAAGGTAAGCGCTTCTTTATAGCTGGCAATGGCGTCGGCGGTCTTGTTCTGCTTGTCCTGGACCCGGCCCAGGAAGTAATAGAGTTCGGCTGTTCGACCACCCAACTCCGCAGAGTGTTGGTAGTAAATCTCAGCGCTGTCATAAGAACTGCTCGCCGCGAAACAGTTTCCAATGGAAAAAAACAGGATCGGCTGGATAGAGTCAATCTCGAGCGCCTTACGCAGTATTGGCAGGGCTTTACCGATACGGCCGACACGGGAGTACTCTTGCCCCAGATGGGTCAGGTACAGCGAGTTGGCCGAGTCGACTTTCAGTGCCTCGGTGTAGTATTCAATGGCCTCGGCCCGGTTACCATCATTGGAAGAGAGTACGCCGAGATTGTGAAGGACTTCGGCGTTGTGCGGCCTGATTTTTATGGCCCGGAGTAGACTTGTTCTGGCTTTCCCCTTGGAGCCCATAGCGGAGTAGATAATACCCAGATTCTTGAGGATATCAAAATCGTCCGGGGCCAGCTTGAGGGCTGACTCGTAGTTCGATTGAGCCACCGGATAGTCCTTTGCAATCAAAGCCCGGCTGCCCTTTTCAACAAACGACTGCAATGAATCCTGGGCATCGGCCATCTGTGCAACACAGAGCAGCAACAGCAGACAGAGCAGACTAATGCTAGCGCCTTGTTTTATTCGTATCGCCATATTGCTTATACCGAGCCTATAGTACCTGATTTCAAATGAATCGGCAACCGTAACCTATGGCATCAAATCACGAAATGGAAGCATTTCTGTCGGAACTAGTACTTGTATTTCGGCTCCCAGCCGTTAGGACCGTCTTTCAGCATGTCCAGAAAAGGCCAGACGGCGCAATACCGGTCACCCGGGCCAAAGAAGTCGGAGCCTGTTCTTTGAATTGTACCGTCGGCGTTTTTGTGAAAGACCGATACCCCCGGTTGCGGCGAGCCATCGTCGGACTCAAAGCCCATGTCCTTTTTGAACGGCCCTTCTTTGACCGAATATAGGCGAAAGGTCCAGTCACGGCTGTCTGCAAACTCTTTGATGACTGCCGGATCGTCGGGCGTTGTTACAACAAAGGCAGCGCGGTCTTCAAGATGAGGCTGTATGCCGATGAACCCGTCGGCCCACATGGTGCAATAAGTACAACTCTTGCCCATGTTGTGTACCAGAATCAGATCGTCCTTGTCGCCGAACAACATGCTTAGCTTGATGTCATTTCCGCTGAGGTCTTTAAG
>JBHHVC010000307.1:0-2681 GCA_046754125.1 Candidatus Zixiibacteriota bacterium | reverse complement strand
GAGGCGAGTGCCTGGGATAGTCGTCAGGGTCAAAACTGTCACCATAGAGTTCCTTCAGCTCATCCAGGGAGAATGGAAGGTCATTGTTCCTGTAGTCCCGCCGGGTACGAATCCACGTAAACCGGTTGTAGTCTTCGGTATCGTACGACCCCATTACCGAAATATCGCCATCGGTGGTCGAGCGAGCCAGGTAGACGCGATATCCCTCAAAATCATACAGGCCACTGAATGTGTCAAAGAAGTTCTCCGTATTCCGGCCATTCCAGCGCACAATGATCTTCCCCTGCTCGGTCAATACCCGAACAGGCGGCGCTGGCGGTGGAGCTGCCCCAACAAAGTCGGGAACGCCATCACCCGTACAAAATACTTGTGCGGAGTCCCCGGTCTCTTCATCGACCTGGAAATAGTACGATCCCGAGTCGCCGTCACGGTCCGTGTCGACCCCCGGGTTGTCAAATACCTGCCGCGCCCAGCGCAAGTTTGTCGTGAGGTCCTCGAAGTTGAGATAATCAATGAATGGCTGGGGATTAGCCGGATCAAATGAGTTCCTGTAGGCCGATGGAACGGTGTGCACATCTTCGCCGACAACAAGCACGACAGTCAGGTGTTCGACTTCGCCGGGATCCAGTGTGAACGGACCGAAAGAGGTCACAAACTGCACTGAATGGCCATCGGCGATTGTCTCGGCCAGTTCGTGTGGAGGAATCCAGCCTTCGGTGGTGAGGTCTACCGCCGCCTTATAGCCGTGATAGTCGATTTCCGGGTGTGACATGAGGTAGTAGCTGGCCTTGTCGCCGTAAGGAACTCCCGGACCCTCTGGAAATCGACGGAATCTTGTCAGAGGATCTTGCCTTCGCGGTCCCCAGTTGTGCGGCTGTGTTTCATAGTATACCCACCAGTTGAAATTATTCAGGTTTGCTCCCCTTGGAACGCTCAGAGGTGCGATACCAAACACGTTGGTTGTCGAGGTCATGTCCCACATCGATCCGTTTGGCTGACCATCGTTGTCTACAATATAGGCCAACCTGAGAATGTTATCGCAGGAATCCCTGAGCTCGGATGGCGCCTTATGCAGGTATCCCTCAACATCATCGAGAGCGGGGTATGGCAGTTCTCCTATGAAGTAGTTGGCCCCCCAATAGTAAATGCCCACCCAGGCCTTCTTGATGACGTCATCACCGATGTTCTCAATGGCATAATCGACAATAATGAAATCTTCGGCATACTTGTATGTCCAGCTATACGAAGTCTGGGTCACTTTCAACCCAAGCGGCTTGTGAAACCGATTGTCCCACTCGTTGAATCCGACAAAGCGTTTGTCGATGCTAGTATCATAGTATACAGCCACATACTCCTGTTGTGCGTTGGCTCTCGTGCTGAAAAACGGTGAGCCTGGTTCCGACGAGCGGGTTTGATACTCTCCTGCAGGATACGATTCCGGCCAAAACTCTCTGCTCGGCGAGAGGAAAAAGGACGGCGCTGGTCCAAGCGCCGTGGAGACCAGAGTATCGTTCCCAATAATGCCGCCAACCCACAAACAGGCATATACTCCGTAGCGAATTCGACTATAGCGAGGGTAATAGAATGTGGGTGCCTGTCGATTACCCAGTACGTCGCCAAAGCCATATACGTTTCCGATAACGCCAGTATTGTTGATAGTTGTCCAAAACTTGCCGTTGTTATGAATCTTGTAGTCAACATTGGGAAAAGCCGCCGACTGCGGATAAGGGCGATCAACAGCCTGCTTGTCAGCAGGTGGCCACAGGCTGTTTTGTGCCCAGCCCATGCTACAAAAAGCAAATATGAAGACGGCCTGAAGGACAACCTCCCGGCAAGGTGAAAGCAAAGCCACTTTTGTTCCCTTTGGCGCGATGCAGCCATTTGCACCGACATAACACTACAATATACGAAATCATGCCCACTCAGACAATACCGCCGAGGGGGCGGACAGACCTCGCCAGCCTATAAACGTACTGCCCAGAAGGACTGTTCAGAACAAATCTCCATTGATTGTCCTGTTTCTCAGCCTTTGTTCCGCCGGCAGGCGGAAAAGTCGTATAACGTCGAGAACAGTGTAAAAAAAGAAGTTGACTTCACCCAACCCGCCGATATATTTCGCGCTGAATTGTGACGGTGAAAGGTTGTCGTGTCCATACTGGACAGGTCAAGTAAGAGTAAGAAAGGCAACCAACTAGCTGTCATCGGACTGCTCTCGGCGGTGCCGGCTCTTTTGTTAGTGAGCCCGCTGATTGGTTTGTTTGCCGGGCAGTGGATTGACGACAGGTTTGGGACTGAACCGATTGGTGTGGTTGTGGGAGTTGTACTGGGGTTGTCTGCCGCCGCTCGTGAAATCTATAACATAGTGAAGAAAGCGGAAAAACTTCAGGAGAAGGACAAGGATTCCTGATGGGTATGGGATTCATAGAAAGATCGCTCAAGACTAGCGGGATTCTCCTGCTGGCATCGCTGCCAGTTGGCCTCTACTATTACGGACTCTATCCAACTTTAGCGTTTTTTTCCGGAGGAGTCTGGGGTGTACTGAATCTGCTGTTGATGGCTCGACTTGTGGTCAAAGTACTTTCCACGGAAGGCCTCAAGCTCCGAGCGGCGCTGCCATTACTGGGACTGAAGTTCCCACTGCTATATCTTACAGGGTATTTCCTGTTCTCTGTCGATCGATT
>JBHHVC010000306.1:0-2689 GCA_046754125.1 Candidatus Zixiibacteriota bacterium | reverse complement strand
TTGCAGGCACTATCCATGCCAGTGGAGGCGTATCAATTAATGAAATCTCGGATTGGGAAAACTGCGGCGATCGAAAAACAAGGGTTCTGTTGATGGAGCCAGACGATTTCAATCGCGATCTGATAGCTCTCCTGCTGACAAGTCGCGGTTTCACAGTCGAAACTGCGTCCAATAGCTCCGAGATATTGAATAAATATCGCGCAGCCCACTGTGCCAGGACTCCTTTCGACATTGTCCTGCTCGACTTTGTAACCGCGCGCGCAACGGCAAATACCACCACTATTGAGAAATTGCAGACAATTAACCCGACTATCACCGCCGTAGCCCTTTGCGGTCATCACGATCACCCCATAGTCTCGAAGCCGGAGATCTACGGGTTCGCTAACGCGCTTCCCAAACCCGTTGACCCGGTTGCTTTGGTCAATGCAATCCTATGTCCGCGCAACGACAGAGATGTTTCCAGTCGAACGTGAAGGCGACTCTGCCTGTCCTGTGGAGTAACCCTGGCCACATTCGGGGAAGGTAATTCAAGTGAACGAAAACTACCTATAGAAGTTATGCCCAGAGCGCGGCAGACGTCTCGTCTGCCGCTAAGAAACATGTCATTGAGATTCCTGATATCAAGCAGCAGACCCTGGGTCTGCCAGCCACAAAGATGTTGCCGGTGTCCCATACGCGCTAACTTAGGCTGCATCCGGTAGCCTACCCAGAGTGAAGCAAGAGGCGGAACGCCGGGTGGGGACACGTGTGTTGTGGTCTCTGTTGACTAAAGTTAGCGCATATGGCCGGTGTCTCTACGTTGTCGGCAGCTCTGCGGAGCCGAGAGTGGGGCCACCCTCTTCGAGCTTGCACTGTGACCAGATGCTGTATATCTCGTCGTCGCGAGTGCGAGAGTTGATCACAAGGTCAGCTTTCCCTTCGTTGATCATGCGTTTGAAGCAACCCAGAAGAACCGGATCAAATGTCGTACCGGATTCGCCCTCCATAATATCGATAGCTTTTTGAGTATCGAAGGCCTTTCGATAGACGCGATCAGATGTCAAGGCGTCGAAAACGTCGGCAACACAGATGATGCGAGCGCCCAAAGGTATATCCTCCCCCTTAATGCCGAGAGGATAACCGTTACCGTCAATCTTCTCGTGGTGATGCAAGATGAACGGCTTAATGTCCCATGGGAATTCTTTTCCTCTCAAGAGCTCCACACCTAACTGTGGGTGCTTCTTGATGTGTTCATATTCTTCGCTGGTCAAACGTCCGGCCTTTTTGAGCACGGAATCGTCGATGTTGATCTTACCAATATCATGCATAAGTCCTGCCGCAACGATCGTTTTGAGCATACCGTCACGCAATCCCAATTCGCGCGCCAGCAGTAATGACATTGCCGCTACCCTGTCGGAATGTCCCTTTGTGTATTTGTCCTTCTGGTCAACCTTGCGAGCCATCGAGTCAAATATCTCTAGGTACAATGTCTCTATCGACCCGATAACCTGCTCCGTCTGCTCGCGTCTGCCCTCAGCCTTAATGGTGGCATAAATGCGATAGGACGACTCAAGATCAGTCAAAGCATCGAGATGCTTGTCAGTTGCCCGGTACAAGATACCACGCTCCAGCAAGACCTCCGCCTCCTGATACTTCGCGCCGATCTCTTTTGCCATTTCCAGCGCTCTGTTGAAGTACTCCAAAGCTGTATCGGTCTTCTTGTGGAACAGAGCGATCTTTCCCGCAATTTTCTGAGTATCCACGAGAGTTCCGGTGACCAGCTTGCGCTCCTCGAAGTACTTCTCAGCTCGGCGGCAGTGGCGCGTAGCATCCTCTACCATCCCTTTTTTCAGATACAGGTCAGCAAGATTACTGTCCACTATAAGGGCAAGTGAGGCATCGTGGATACGTTCTGCAATACTGTATGCTTGCAAAAAGCTTTTCAAGGCCTCATCATTCTGGCCTTGTTCAATCAGAGTAATGGCTACATTGTTTTGGGTATATGCACCCTTGCGAATCTCCCCGTAAGCCTCATAGATTTCCAGCGACTTTCGGTACATTTCGAGGGCCTGTTGCCAACTTCCCTTCATATTGGAAACAGCGCCCAGATTATTCACCAGATCTGCGTAGAGCAATTCCTCGCCGATCTCCTGCGCGACGTTCTTAGCCTCATCCAGATTGATCTCGGCTTCGTCAAACTCGCCAAGTTCAACATAGACAACGCCAATGTTTCGCAGTGCTCGGCAGATTCCGGCTTGATCGTTCAACCTGCGGTAAGCTCCACTGGCTCGTTGCAGGTAGCCCAGGGCTCGATCGTAATCCCCTTGCTTGGAAAGCAACTGGCCGATCTGAGAAAACGTCTCTGCCTTGACTACCAATTGCTCGGTGTTTCGGCAGAAACTCAGGATCGACTGGTATTCTTCGATGGCCAGCTTGAGCTTTCCCTGGGAGGCAAAGGCTTTTCCTTTTTCACGGTGCAATTCGAATCGCAGGTCCAGCGAAAACTCGGGCAGACCTTTGGAATCCCAGATGCTCTGAAGATTCTCCAGATAGTTTATTGCTCTGTCATATTCAAACTCGGCATTGGCCTGTTTGAGCGCCTCATTTTTTTGCGCCAGTTCGGCGGTGCGGTCTGCCACCCGCTGCTCCAAATCTTCATTCAAGGCCTGAATTTTGATGTTGGCGGCGATCAGTTTTTGATTTTTCTTGC
>JBHHVC010000305.1:0-2701 GCA_046754125.1 Candidatus Zixiibacteriota bacterium | reverse complement strand
CGACGGAATTGACATGTTGCTCGCCGCACTGTATGACAAAGGTCGGTATCTTGCTATGGCCAAGCCCATGCGGCTCTTGCGAGATGGAAGCGCTGTAATTGTCGAGTGCGAGATCAATCCTGGTCCACAAGTTATGCTGGGCGATATTCGGCTTGCTGGTCTTAGACGCACCTCCGAATCGTTTGTTCGGCGCTATCTGGCGTATGATGACTCAGCCATGATTACTCCGGCGTTGTTGTCGTCGCTTGATGCCAGCGCCATAGCGATCGAGGCGGTACGATACCGGCCTCCCCTGAAAGTGGTTCCGCGCCCCGGATTTATGACCGCTGATTTGGAAATGGAGTTTGTTGAAAAGGCGCAGGTGAGGGTGGAAGGTGTGGCCGGGTACAGTCCTGACGATGATGTCGGCATGTTGTGGAGTCTTGATGCTCAATTGCACAACCTGTTCGGAGGGGGACGTCAGATTCTGGTCAACTCGCAACGCCGCGAGCGGCGCAGAAATATACTTGATATAGCCTACCGGCAGCCGCTTTTCCTGATTCGGACGGGGACGCTTGGTTTTCGGTTGAGAACTCGTGACTATCGTGATGAGTTTTACGAGTTTGGTGTCGACGGCAGCTACCGTATCCAGTTCACTCCCGGTTTTTCGCTTGGTCTGACCACCGGTTACAAGACAGTGCGACCGGCGACCAACCTGACATCCTATACGCGCCTGTCGCTCGGGTTCTTACTTGAGAGAAGACATGTGGACTTGCCTCTGAACCCGTCACGCGGCTACACAATCGATTGGTCAATCCAGTTTCTGCACCGTCAGTACGATGATGCCGTGACCGACATTCCCCCGGGGGAAAATGCTGTAGACGAAACTCGCACGAGGTTGTTGCTGGGTTATTATGTGCCGCTGGTCGGGAGCTTTGTGTCGTACCTGTCTGTATCTTACGAAGGACTCGAAACGTCGGAACAGGCGGTGCCACTTTCGGAGCAGGTTTTGATCGGTGGGCCATTGTCCCTTCGGGGTTATCGGACTGATCGCTTTCCGGCGGTGCGGGCGGCGTGGGGCACGGTCGAACCGCGTTTTCGCTTTTCATCGGGTTACATGTTTGCCTTCTATGATGCGGCGTATCTCAACAACCGTCTCGGCGACGTGTTGGACATAGCCAGGACCATCGAAGACTATCGCGACAGCTATGGTATTGGTATGTCGCTGGTGGATGATGTGCGTCAGGTCGTTATCTCGCTGGGATGGCAGAGAGAGGCCCACTTCGATCAACCGCGTTTGTCGCTGCGAATCGTCAGCCGCATATAAGGTTTGACGGCGTTAGTGGCAGCCGGTATTCTTCCATATGGGTTTATTCTTTCAGACGCTTAAGTTGATTCGCACGGTAAACTGCCTTCTCGCCATGGTCGGTGTCGGAGTAGGAGCCTATCTTACCGGTGGGCCACCGTCGTTTTACGCTGCACTAATGACTTCTATTTCGGCGTTTCTTGTCTGCGCAGCCGGGAATGTTGTGAATGATCTGGTCGATGTTGGAATTGACCGCATCATTCATCCCGCTCGTCCGTTAGTAATGGGGACTGTGACCCGGCGTTATGCGAGCATTCTTTCGATCGTTGCGACTACCCTTGGCATTGGCATTGGACTTACGGTCAGTGCGGCGGTAACCGGCATTGTTGTTGGAGCGGCATGCCTGCTGGCTGCATACAATTTCGGACTCAAGAGGATCGTAGTGGTTGGGAACGTGTCTGTTGCAGCGCTGAGCGCTTTGACTTTTGTGGCGGGAGGTGTTGCTGTCGATCCCCGAGCAGCTTTCTCGCTTCCCGGGCCCCTGGTTCCGGCAGCTTTTGCATTCTTGTTTCACATGGTCAGGGAAATAGTTAAGGATGTACAGGACATGGAAGGCGACCGCACTGCCGGAATCAGAACACTTCCCCAGGTTATCGGCGTCTCCCGTGCCCTGATTGCAGCGCTGGTATTGTTTCTCCTGCTAAGCATCATCACCCTGATTCCATCGGTATTTGGTTGGTATGGGGGGTATTATGAAATCGTGGCTGTTTATCTTATGGATATCCCCCTTGTGGCTCTTCTTGTCCTTATCTGGCGGAATCCGACCCCAACGTTGCTTAGAGTCGGTTCGACGGCTCTCAAGTTTGGAATGGGGCTTGGAATTGTCGCCCTGTTGCTTGCCTGAATTTGGAAATGTGAAACGAATCCCTTTCGGGGTAGTATAATCTCCGATAAAGCCTTGGGCCATGTGGTTCGAGGCGGTTTTGGTTGACACACGGCTCTTCGGAGATGTACTCTTTGCACTCCGGAATGGGTGAGCATGACGATAGAAGGATATGCGCGCGGGATTAATCTTATCTTCGGTAATTGCGCTACTTGCTGCCGGGCAGGTGGCTGGCGAGGGGATTGCGGTTTCTCAGTCGATCGATGAAACATCGGTGGCTTACGAGGACAGCGTCCGATTTGAAATCGTCCTTACATGGGACGGGCCGCAGACAGTCTACCTGTTTGGCAAGCCCCTTTCACCGTATTTTGACCGCCTGAAGGTGCGTGGGTTTTCGTCATCGATCAGCTCGGTCCGCGATGGAGTAAGCGAGGTGACTACGAAGCGGTTTGTTTATACTCTCATCCCAACTTCGTCGGGTCAAGGGAGTATTGCCCCGGTGACAATCAGCTACCTGCAGTGGCCGGACAGTA
>JBHHVC010000304.1:0-2717 GCA_046754125.1 Candidatus Zixiibacteriota bacterium | reverse complement strand
GTCTCAACAATGACCCCTGTCGATAGCGGCCGTGCCGGGGCGGTATATCAAAACGTTGGATTGACTGAAAACGATGTTGTTTCCTATTTTGACACTGCATCGATACAGCAATGGGACAGTTTGACCGGTACAAAGCTGGCGTATCCATCCACCGATTCAGTTTCCTTCGACCTGGTCGATCGCGCAAAGTACTTTCGCGACGAGTTGGCCAACGGTATGAGTGTTATTGTCAAGTCGAGCCCGGACAGTCGTGTTTTTGCTGTCAACGTCTTGGGAAGGAATCGTTCAGGGCACGAACCCGAAGGCAAAGCCGGGTGTGTTGATTTTGTAAACCGTTTACTTGAAAAGGGTACGATGACCAGAAACGCGGCAGAATTGTCACGCGATCTGGCTGCGATTGGCGCTAACGTAACACTGTACGACAATCCCTGGATCCCCTATGACGATCGCTACACTACGCGACGTTTTTCGTTTATCAAGTTCGAGACAATCGATGACTATGCAAAAAAAG
Organism: Candidatus Zixiibacteriota bacterium; assembly: GCA_046754125.1. Classification (GTDB taxonomy): domain Bacteria; phylum Zixibacteria; class MSB-5A5; order GN15; family FEB-12; genus JBHHVC01. The sequence goes on along the minus strand of JBHHVC010000304.1, from coordinate 2,206 downwards.
GATTTCACCTTCTTACTGAAATGATCCTGCACCCGGCATTTGATTCGGTGGAAGTGGGCAAGGTTCGTCAGCAGATGCTGGGTATTCTCGGGCGCAACGCAGGGTCACCGGGAAAAGTTAGCAATGATCTGCTGTTTGAGACGATGTTTAAGGGGCATCCCTACTCCAGACCAATAATGGGCACAGCCGAAACAATAGGTTCTATCACTATCGATGATCTCCGGGCAGTGCACGCAAGTCAATACTCACCGGAAAATATGGTGTTATCGATTGTGACGAGTCGGCCAATTCCGCAGGTTATGGGCTGGGTCGAACAGCAGTTCGGACGGCTGGTTGCTGCCGGAGGGTCTGCTGCGCAACCGCTCAATTCAGCGCCATCCAATGTAGCGGATTCGAGTTACCGTGAGCTTGCCAGCGAGCAAGTCAGCATTCGGCTCGGATCGCTCCTTCCCGGCGCCGACCACCCCGATGCAACGACCATATCGGTAGCGTCAGCCATACTTTCTGAGCGGCTCTATCACTCGCTGCGAGAAAAGCAGGGACTGGCCTACTCAGTTGGTGCTTCGGCTCTGTTTGATATCCACTTTGGCTGGTTCTACGCCTCTATTGGAACCGGTGCTGAGAATCGAGAAAAAGCCCTGGATGGCCTGCTGCTTGAAATCGAGAAGCTCAAATTCGACGGCCCAACCCGCGCTGAAGTAAACCGCGCCAGAAACCGGATATGGGGTCGCCTGATGAGTTCCAAGCTCTCGCGTATCAACCAGGCATACTATTTGGGTATTGGTGAGTACCTCGAGCGGCCAGACAACTCCGACCATCGTCTGCTCGAAGAGCTTTCCCGCATTAACGCCGGCGACATCAGGCGAGTTGCGACAAAGTACTTTTGCGCAGATGCCTGTGTGAAGGTGTCAGCCGGCTCGCGTCCGTAAGCCCCTCGGGAAAAAAGGACCGGTTGCGTCAAAAATAAAGGAGAATGCGCTTGACTGCTATAATCAGCGTGAATATACTCCCGTCGATTTGGCTGAAACACTTACAATAAAGTGAGCACGCATTGCTGCTGACGACAGGTGAGTCCGGCATCACGCCGATTCCCTCCGGGGCCTCTATCGGCTCGATTATTCTTCGCTTTATCGCGATTGGCGCCCTGTTATACCTGTTTGTTCTGGCCATAACGATGTTGGGTGCGTCGTTCAAGCTAATGGGAAAGGAGTTCGCCAAGTCACTGTTTTATGCCACTTCAAACCCGGTCGCAGGGCTGGCCATTGGCATTCTGGCTACCTCCATTATCCAGTCTTCGAGCACCACCACCTCAATCGTTGTCGGACTGGTTGGCACGGGCATGCTTTCATTTCAGGCAGCGATTCCGATGGTTATGGGGGCCAACATAGGGACATCAGTCACAAATACAATTGTTTCTCTGGCCCACATATCGCGAGGAGATGAATTCAAACGCGCCTTTGCGGGTTCGACAGTACACGACTTCTTCAACCTGTGCGCGGTCCTGGTGCTGCTGCCACTACAAATGTTTTACAATATAATCGGTGTTTCTGCTCACGCTATGGGGTCATTCGTCACCGGCTTTGGTGGACTCAAGTACTCCTCCCCTTTGAAGGCGATTTCCAAACCGGTTGCGAAAGCTCTGATCCATTTTCTCGGTGACAACCCGTGGGTCAGCATTGTTGTGGCTATCGTACTTTTGTTTATCGCTCTTCGGTACATTGTCAAGGTTTTGAAATCGATGGTCTTGTCAAAGGTTGAACGCTTTTTCCAGAGGTACGTCTTTCGCACACCTGCGCTCGGCTTTGCACTGGGTATTTTGGTCACAGTTTTCGTGCAGTCCTCATCAATTTCAACATCGGTCGTGGTACCACTGGTAGGGGCAGGTGTTATAACTCTGGCTCAGATCTTTCCGTATACTCTAGGGGCCAACATCGGGACGACTGTCACCTCCTTCCTGGCGTCGTTCGTCATAGGCACTGATGAAGCGGTTTCTGTGGCCTTTGCCCATCTGATATTCAACATAGATGGCATATCGATTTTCTGGCCACTCAAGCGAATACCCATCGGTCTTGCTGAACGCCTGAGCAATTTGACTCAACGATTCAAGCTGGCGCCGATTGTATATATAGTAGTAGTGTTTTTTGTAATTCCGAGCCTCCTGCTGTTGTTGCTCGATTGAACGGGAGAATATGTATGTTTAGTAAGT
>JBHHVC010000303.1:0-2717 GCA_046754125.1 Candidatus Zixiibacteriota bacterium | reverse complement strand
GTATGTCAGTATCGTTACAATCAGTTTTTTCGGGCGAGGGATTTGCACAATTGGACCCTTTCATCTGTGCGCTGGCAAGGCCTGCCGCAAGTGGCGTGACTGGCCAAATGTCTGATTCCTACTAGTCTTGAACAACTGAGGTCAGTTAATGTTCTTTGCATATGCCAGAAAAGAGGATTCCTTTATCGCTGCATCGGGCTGCACGGATCGCCTACTGTAAGATCATGTCAACTGCCGGTCCGTGCAATGTCGGATTCAGCCATAGCCACTGGTACTTCAGCCGGACAGTCAGACCGGCGTAAGTAAGACCAAGTCTGTACGGTTTCGCATCGAGGCCGACCGCAAGCATCAGGCCATTTTCGCTGTGCGGCTCCCGAAATCCGAATGCATAGCCCAGTTCTGCGTGCAGTGCCTTGAGAGGTAGAGGACCACCGACAGGCAAACCTCCTCCTATTCCCGGCATGAGCAGCAGACGACGAGTGGCACCAAACGAAGGAGCCAGAACCAGATCAGCGGAGACATTTCGTATAACAACAGCATCATCCACAAAACCATGTCCTATGCCGAGGGTCAGGCCGGTCGGCAAATTCGCATCGTGAAACAACATGGCACCGCCGAGACGGACCAGCAGCCCCTTGTAGCTTGGCGGATAGTACTGGTCCTGCGACCATCGGACCGAGGCAATGTCCGGGTCATCCCGGATCAACTCGCCCGGATCGGCATTGTGCAGCCTGTCAAATACCAGCCATGACGGCACGGCGTTTCTATCGGGCAAGTCGGTCAATTGGTCAGCACCTAATGTGGGATCGTGATAGCCGATATCGGATAGCTGAGGGTAATGGCGTCTCAAGTAAAATCCGTATTGATCCACCTGATCGGTGCGCACACTCCATGTTGCCGCTATCGGCATCGGCAACCGCAGGAGCGATGGCAGCCCGACACGCGAATAGAACGACTCGCCGTCAGCAGGCGTGATCCATTCATTCACCAGCGTGGCTGTTTCTTTGCCGTTCGCTATACTGTCGGCCCATTGTTGCAGCGATTCCGGTAGTGAATCAGACGTAGAGGCAAAATAAGATAACATCAACTCCCTTAACGGAACCCGACAGGCCTCCTTCAGATGTCGATAGGATGCGCCGTACCAAAACATAAGTCTGTCGCCGAACGCCTGCCATGCATTGCCACACGCGTCGGCCACAAAAAGTCCATCGGTAGCGTAATGATCGTGCGCGGCTTTGGCATTTGACGATTGCAATGGAGCAAAGATATCGCTATGACGGCTGAGCTTGCCTTGTTAGACAAGGGAGCGCAAAACCCTGGCATCGCTTGAACCATCATCGACAATTTGGTATGCTGCTTTCTCAGGAAACGGCAGAGGAGAGACATGCTGACTGTTGTTGAAAGAGTTCTGTTCCTGCAAAATGTCGATCTGTTCGATCTGGTGCCGACCGAACAGCTATCTCGTCTGGCCGCCATCTCTGAGGTGTCCACTTATTCTTGAAGGTGACAACATTTACGAAGAAGGTGACGAGGCAGACGCGATGTACATAGTACTCGACGGATCTGTTCGACTGCATCAGGCAGACGAGGAAATTACAATCGCCTCAACTCGTGAAGCACTTGGCAGTTGGGCGCTGTTTGACGATGAACCGCGCATCGTAACAGCAACAGTTGTTGAGGACTGTCGACTGCTGCGGATCGAACGAGAGTCGTTCTTCGACCTTCTAAGCGACAATGTGCAGATTACGCGGTCGATCCTGAAGTCTATGTCGTCGCGCCTAAGGCAACTCATGGGCCGGGTTGGCCCGGGCTCTGGCCTTGACAGGAATAGATAGGGCGAACTTTTAACAGTCGAAATCGTTTAGCATAGACGCAAAGGTGGATGTCGGGAGCCAGGGAACTATTGCGGCAGCGCGGCAAAAAAATGGAAGATATGTTAAGCCAGGCATACAATGACTGAAGTTTCAAAAGACGAACTGCAACGGCTGAGAGAATCGGAGGAGAAATATCGGCGGATGATCGAGCTTTCCACTGATGCCATCTTCGCAATTGACGCTGCCGACGGCCGCATTCTTGAGGTAAATCCGCGAACTGAAGAGATGCTGGGCATGACCTCCGGCGAACTGGTCGGCCTCAAAATATGGGAACTCCACGCGCAAGACGAGCAAATGGCCGCGCGAGAACTCTTTCGTAATACATTGAAGCACGGGAGTGGATCGCACGCGGAGATGACCTTGGTACACGCTGACGGCAGCCCGGTATGGGTTGATATCAGCGCGTCTGTGGTTACCTATGGCAACATGACGGTAATCCAGCGGATCTGCCGGGACGTATCCGTGCGTCGCCGTCTGGAAATTGCAAACCGTGAGCTACGCAAATACTACGAACACGTCCTAGATATGATGCCGGTCGGGCTTGGCGTAAAAAAGGGGGTCGGCAAGTCACCATCGGTCGAGTTCGAAAACCGTAAACTCAAGGAGATGCTTGGCGGTGAGGACAAGGCGCATCACTGGTGTTGGGGCACATGCGCAGATGTCACTGGCAAATTTGAAAACGGGTCCTACGTCGAAGAGCAGACGTGGCCGGACGGGCGTGTATTCCAAATGACCTCGAGCTACTATCGGGATCCTGACAATACATGGCGAGAACTCCAGGTAATACAGGATATAACTGAGCGTCGACACCTCCAGGACGAGCTACGCCGGGCCAACGAACAC
>JBHHVC010000302.1:0-2747 GCA_046754125.1 Candidatus Zixiibacteriota bacterium | reverse complement strand
TAGTGCGTCGAGATGGGGGTCGCGACAGCCACGGCATCAACGGCAGGGTCCTGAAAGACGCTCCGGGCATCCGTGGTCAGCTTCACCGAGGGATACTGCTTGCTTATGAAGGACAACCGGCTCTGGTCGGTATCGCAGACCGAGAGGACCTCGACACCGTCACAATGGGCGAAGTTGCGGACTAAATTGGGCCCCCAATAGCCGCAACCGATCACACCTACACGAAGCATCACTCAAGTTCTCCTCGCCCCCAAGACATGCTTGGGGAATTAACCCATCTTGGCGGCTTCATTCGAAAGCCACTTCCGATATCTGATGTAACCCAACGGTAACTCTTTCAGCCGATAGGTCCACAGCAAGGGGTTGATTACCCCTCGAGCAAGCGGCTTGATAATGGATGGCAAGCCAGCAACGAACCTTGCCAGCCTTCCACCCCTCCCGATGGGCGAAAATATTGACGTTGCCTTCCAGTGGAGCTTTTCCTCTTGCGTCAATCGATACAAGGCAGGACTCCAGAGGCTTGGCCGAACACCACTTTTCTCATGACGATACAAAGGCTCGGGGTTCACCCGATGGCTGACAACATATTCTTGGAAAGGGCACCTCGTTCTGTCGTACCTATATTGGGAGATATCCGTTGACCTCTTATGCTCGTAAACCGTATTCCCCTCGTACGGTTTATTGAGAATTGTCGGGAACACCAACGCATCATGATACGGGATGCCAATAAACTCAGCAATTCTTCCCATGTTTGCCTTCAGGTCGGCGTGCATATCCTCCAGCTTGTTTATCAGGCACCGTTTATGGGTCCCGCTCCTTCGGACCTGCTCAAGACCATCTTCATAAGACACTAAATTGTCTTCGTGGATTATCTTCGCGAGATGCGGCGGACGATTTGATTTATATGCCTTGTAAAGATACATCGATCGGGACTCGAAGTAAGGCATCGGGTGGCGCACACCCAGAACGGTCTTAGCATCTGGAAACAGATCAAGGTAACTATTGAGGCGACCCAAATCGTTCATCTTCATCGCAAAATGACTCTTTGAAGGGGGCACCTTGTTACCGTAGAGAGCCTCGGAAAAGGCATGTGCAATACCAGAGAACGCCTCTTGTATGGTGACCTGTCGGTCTTTTAAGACATCCAGCGAGTGCTGAAAGACTTTCTTATTAACGGACGTCAGATCAAAGGGAGAGGCCCCTGCTGTTCTGGCAAACCCCCCAACGTGGCGGAATGGAGAATCTTCGAGGATATAACGCACAAAAACATTGCCATCGCAATAATCCTTGTTCCCCGAGATTTGGTGGAATTCCTCGATAAAGGGCATCTCCAGCGGACAGACGACCAGCGAGGGATGGCCATCGAGCAACGACATCAAGAGGGTTGTCCCGCTTCTTCCAAAGCCGTTGATGAAAATGATTCTGAGATTCATTTCCGGGAGTGTCGGTTTTCCATTCGTACCAGTCATCAAAGTTTCCGATAAATGTCCAACAATCTCCGGGCGACCACGTCTCCGTGGTGATGCTTCAGCATCCATTGACGAGCATCAGAGCCGACTGAATCTCGCCGTGATTGATCCCTCAATTCGCTCAATTGCCGGTAAACGTCTTCTTCTGTTTTGACATTCACCACCGGCGGAATATCCCCCTCGTAGCAAAATTTAGCGCACTCCACATCGAGATACGAAAGGACGGGCTTTCCGCTCGACATGCCTTCAAACCCCACTAGCCCTGGGGATCCAATAAAGAACTGGTCGGCGACGACGTCCGCGTTCGCGTAGAGGCGGATGAGGTCGGACTTCTTCATTTTCGGAACGATGGTCACATGATTTTCGATATCTAAGTGCTGTATGAGGCCCCCTGTTTCCCTCCGATCAACGCCCCAATCTACCAACGTCAATTTCGCATCGTGGCCATCCTTAACGAATCTCGCAAACGCTTTTATCAATATATCATTCCGCTTGATCGAGAGCCTCTCTCCTGAAGTGTCGGTCCAATCCAGCCGTGAGGGGTGCAGAATGGACAGAGGTAGTCCATCGGATGCCTCACCACTTAAAGCCGGGTGAGAAGAATATTTATCTACATCCATGATGCAGGGGACAAACTGCCAGCGTGTAAGCCCGAACTTCTCCATCCACCGAAGCATTGTGACGTCTCCGAACCGAATGAGACGGGCTTTCCGGTAGGCGCGGCGCTGCAAATAACCCGTGAGCGATGAGCGAGAGGCGAACTCCTTGAGGTCCGACCCATGGGCATAGGCGACATAATCAGACACGAGGAATTGTAGGACCAGGGGCAAAACGGTACCGGCCTCAATGATATCAAAGCCTTTGAAGAAGCGATAATCTCTGAGGAGAGATGATTTACCGGACCACAGGTGAATCCACGGCGGCGGGACATCGTTTGGAAACGCGTCTTCGTGCAAGGGGTTGGAATGGATACTCTCCACTTCGCCAGGCAAGACAAAGACGTGGGCGTCCAGGCCATATTTACGTAAATATTTCGCAGTTGTATACGAAAAATTTCCCAGATTGCCGATAAATGCAACTTTCATAACCATGCCAAACAGATCACCACGACTTGGACGCGATTGATCCCCGCATCGGCATCCTTAGGTGCACGCCTTTGATGAGCGGAAAGTTCTCGAAAGATTGATCACGATGCGGACGAGGTGTTATAGGCGTCCGTTCCTAGATCATGGCGCTTGTCATGGCGCTTGATTGATGTTCAGGCACCGCCGTCACATC
>JBHHVC010000301.1:0-2753 GCA_046754125.1 Candidatus Zixiibacteriota bacterium | reverse complement strand
TGCTCGCTATTTACCTGGATCAGGTTTGGCCAGATCAGAAAGTCAGGTTCGAGGGCGCTGTGCTGGCAATACGTTCATTGCGGCCGGAAGGGTCGGCATTTAGCTATCATGGCGGACGCCTTTACCCCAAGGCGTATCTTCTTGAGTTGGCGCTGGAGCAGGGTGAGAATAAAATAGCAATCTATTATTCGCGATGGAAGCAACCGTCGCGAACAGAGTCACGTTCCATAGCCGCATATGTGACAGGCATAGAGTTCAAGGAGCTGATATGAAACTCATCATACAGATCCCCTGTTACAACGAGGCGGAAACCTTGGCCATTGCGCTAGCGGCACTGCCACGCAAGGTCGAAGGTTTCGATGAGGTCGAATGGCTAGTGATCGATGACGGCAGTACAGATGACACTGTCAAAGTCGCCAAAGAGCACGGCGTCGATCACGTGATCAGTTTTACCAGTAACCGTGGCCTAGCTTACGGCTTCATTGCCGGATTGGGTGCATGCATACGCCGTGGTGCCGACGTAATTGTCAATACCGATGCGGACAATCAATACAACGCGGATGATATTCCGAGGTTGGTAAAACCGATACTCGATGGCGAGGCCGACATGGTTGTTGGGGCACGCCCGATTAGCGAGATCGAGCACTTTTCGCCTATGAAGAAATTTCTGCAAAAACTCGGCAGCAGGGTCGTGCGCATCGCAAGCAATACTGATATTCCGGACACCCCAAGTGGCTTTCGTGCTCTGACTCGCGACGCAGCTATGCATATGAACGTTTTCAATGAATATACCTATACGTTGGAGACGATCATCGAAGCCGGACAGAAAGGACTCACTATTACTTCAGTCCCAGTCCGCGTCAATGAGGATCTGCGCCCCTCGCGGCTGGTGAGCAGCATACCCTCCTATATAAAAAGGTCTGTGCTCACGATCGTCCGCATTTTTGTCGTCTACCGGCCATTCCGATTTTTTATGGCGATTGGGCTCATCTTGTTTCTCGCCGGGTTTCTTCTTGGCTTGAGGTTCCTTTATTTCTACATAGGGGGAGAAGGGGGCGGGCATATCCAGTCAGTGATTTTATCCGCCATACTGTTGGGCATGGGTTTTCAAACCATGCTGGTGGCCTTTATTGCAGACTTGCAGGCGACCAATCGCAAACTCCTGGAGGATCTCCAATATATGATACGCAGGTTGCGGACTCGCACTGTGCGAGTCAAGAGCGATGAATAGATGTCTGACAGATACAATGAAAAAGCGCGCAGTTCTAATAGGCCCCGTACTTCCTTTTCGTGGGGGCATCGCACAGCATACAACCATGTTGCACCGCGCTTTGAAGAAACAGGCGGAGCTGATGTCGATCTCCTATACGAAGCAGTATCCTGCTTGGCTGTTCCCAGGGGAAAGCGACCGGGATCCGAAATACGCCGGGTATACAGAGGATGGTGTCCAGTATCTGATTAGCTCGTTAAACCCGTTGACTTGGCGACGTGCGCTGACTGGATGTAAAAACTTTCACCCCAATTGCGCGATCATTCCCTGGTGGACTGTTTTCTGGGCCCCGTTTTGCTGGTATCTGGCGCGAGGGTTAAGGAAAGCAGGAATAGACGTTGTGTTTTTTTGTCACAATGTTATTGAGCATGAATCCTCCCGATGGAAAAGTGGGTTGACGGCTGGAATCTTAATGCAGGGTGACAGGTTTGTTGTGCACACCAACGAAGACAAAAAGAATCTGCTCAAAATTGTCCCTGATGCGTCGATTCGCGTTCATCCACACCCTGTCTATGAGCAGTTTCCGCCGGCCAAGGGAATTTTGCCAAGGAGAGCGAAAACCGAGCTGTTATTTTTCGGTTTTGTTCGTCCCTACAAGGGCCTGGATATCCTGATCGAGGCCATGGGCCTGCTGAAAAGCGAGGATGTCTTTTTAACAATCGCGGGTGAATTTTGGAATGGCAAAGAAAATATTGAAAAACGGATAGACGAACTCGGGATAAAAAATAAGATAGAGATAATTTCAAGATATCTTACCGAAGACGAAACAGCCGAGTATTTCGCCCGTTGTGATATTGTCGTGCTTCCGTATCGGAGTGCAACTGGGAGCGGCGTTGTACCATTGGCATATCATTATAGAAAGCCTGTCCTTGTGACAGATGTAGGTGGCCTTAAAAGTGTAGTCAAGCATGGTGAAACGGGCTATATAGTGCCCCCGAGAGCCAATGATATAGCAGAGAAGATCGTTGCAGTCACTCGTGTGCAGCTCGTGGCAATGGAACCCGCAATACAACAATTGAAGAGTACAATGACGTGGGATGGAATTGCAGAAAGCATACTTGAGTCAGTATAGGGTATTGGAGATATTTCGTTTTTCGCAATGAACGTACTATATATCATGGGGCGGCCTCACTGTGGATCCACTATTTTGAGTCTGCTTCTCGGCAGCCTTAAGACGGCGCAGTCACTTGGGGAGCTACACCAAATCGGCCATTGGGATGAGCGAACATGCTCCTGTGGTCAACCAGCCGAATCATGTCTCTTTTGGGCGGCGGTTAAATCTCGATTCGAACGGTATTCCCAGAAGATTAGTTGGGCGGATTTTCTTTCTACTGTACGAACTTGCCATACTATATCGTATGCTCCGGCATTGTCTCTGGATCACATCCACCAACAAGAAATAACTAGGTTTCTTAGTGGGATGACACTACTATACCAAGTGATCGCTGAGGAATCTGGGGCTGAGCTGTTGATCGATTCCTCG
>JBHHVC010000300.1:0-2762 GCA_046754125.1 Candidatus Zixiibacteriota bacterium | reverse complement strand
GGAGATTTCATAGCGCCCTTCGTCAATCTGATCGATGTCAATCAGCCCGGATTTCAGCTTTTCCAGATTCCCAGACTTTGGGGTCAATGCGGGACGCCTCAGGTTCAGGCAGAACACATGATCCTGGAGCCGACACCGTGGCATCAGGCTATGCAACTGAGGCTGGTTGTGGCCAATGTCATCAATCCGGGGAATGTAAATTTTACAATCTCCGATGCGGATAATCCGAATGGCTCGTTCAACATCACACAACCGGGGGAATATACTTTCGACTGCGGCGCCATTGCACCGTCAACCTCCCCTCAGTGGATCATGATCGACGCCGGTTTGTCGGGAGGTTGTTTTGAAATCGATTCCTGGGCGCTCCGGTCGACTGTGCTCGATGCGCCGCCATCCTGCTGTGTTGGAACTCGGGGGGATGTCAACGGCGACGGCAACAACTTGGATATTGTCGACCTGACCTGCGTTGTGGACTTTCTGTTCGGTGAGGGCTGTGCAATGTCCTGCATGGATGAAGCGGACATAAACGGTGACGGTTCGGCTGGTTCGGACATTGTCGACCTTACCTGTGCAGTCGACTTTTTGTTTGGCGATCCGGGTGGATGCGTTGCGGCCTGTCCATAAGCAGCGGTGTTGGTAGCCCCGGCAGCGACGGTGCCGGGGCGATTCCGACCCATAGAAGGAACAACCTGAGAAATGAATTGCACAGTGGGGTGAAAGACACACATTTACATATGTGAAGTGCACCTTCAAGTAGGTGCGCTAAACAATGCCGCCTCTACAGCATAGTGGATGCCAGCTAATGTAACACAAGAAAGCACTGGCGTTTCGTGCCGTTGGCATGTATATTGTGTCTGAACCGCTTGGACAGAGTCTTCTTCGGCATTGCCGCGATCGGAACGCATAGCAAAGTACCGGGTTGACAAAGCACCAACAAAGTAGGAGGTGGGAAATATGCGCAAGCTTGCCCTAACCTTAGATATTTCCATCCTGCTGGTGGCGTTTCTTTCAGAGTTACTCGGATTCGGATTGATTACGCGTGCCCGCACACATCAAATGTACTATATCATTGAGGTGACAGGAGTATCGTGGCTGTTTGTCAGCACTTATGTCATGCTCTTTTTTGTCTACCCTATAGTAAATGGGATCGCCCTGATTACCAAGGATCGCGGATTCCTAATTGAGCAGGTCAGCCGATAAGCGATAGCTGCTTCCGCACTTGTCTTGATTGATCCGACGCTTGATTTGTCCCTTGACCGGCCAACCATCTCTCTCATGCTTGCCACTTGCAGTCCCGGTGCCGATACTTAACCCAATGAGCCAAGACAAGAAAAACCTAATGAGTTGACTGTTGTGATACGCGAAGCCATGTCCCTGCTCAAGCGACTTCCGCTGATCAGAGGCATCACCCAGAGCCATTGGTGGAAGTCGGTGCGCTATCGGCTCCTGCAGAGTTACGGTGACCGCAAGAACGAAGTATTCACTCGCTTCCTCCGGGCAGGAAGACAGTTCGACGCCCTGGCCGGACCGGTTACAGATCATATTATCGCCACTTTTGGTGATGGTACAATCAAGATAGTCGTGCTTGGCTGTTCCACCGGCGCCGAGGCGTATTCAATTGCCTCTACCCTGCTGTCGAAACGACCCGAAATCAGCTTTTCCGTGAGAGGTTTCGATATAGATAACGACGTGATAGCCCAGGCCCGTTCAGCCCGCTACAGCGACGAGGAGATCGCGGCAAGCGATTGCGTAGACCGGACGTTCATCGATGCGACGTTTGACAGGGAAGATGGCGGCTATCGGGTAAAGCCCGCCGTCGCCGACATAGTATCGTTCGACAAGGCTGATCTGTTCGATCACGACGTTGGCAAGGTGGTCGGAATGCCGGACATTCTCTTTGTTCAGAACGTACTGCTCAATTTTAGGCCGAAAGATCAGGTAAGAGCGTTTCGTAACATAATGACTCTGCTGAAGCCCGGTGCTGTTCTCTTCATCGATGGCATGGATTTGCATCTTAGAACTCGGCTCACCCGGTCGTTCGGCCTGTCACCACTGGAGTATAGAATCGAAGAAATCCACAACGATGCCCGTTTGGAACGAGGCTGCGGTTGGCCATACAACTATTGGGGGCTGGAACTGTTTTCTGCCAAGCGCAAGGACTGGGTTCGACGCTACGCCACTATCTTTATCCGCCTACAGGGTTAGCTCCATATAGATTCCTTCGTGATCGACAGCATGGACACGTCGTCCGATTTCAACAAACCCGAAGGACTGGTAGAGGGCAATTGCTGATTTCATCACCGGCAACGTATCGAGCCGCATCCTGCCGTAGCCGGCATCACGGGACTCGCTGATCAACCTCTCTATAAGCATCCGCCCTATCCCCTGTTTGCGAAACTCCGGCCGCACCCACAGCCGTTTCATCTCGCAGATGCCGTCTTCAAGCTTGCGCAAGGCAATGCAACCGGCCTCTTTGACGCCCTAGGTCGCCTGAAGCAGCCTCCCATCCGGCGGGGCATATTCACCCGGCAGCGATTCCAATTCCCTATCAAAGTTCTGAAAGCATGGCGTAAAGCCAAAAGCCTGCCAGTATTCTTTGAACATGGTCCGGATGGTTGGGATATCAGTCGGCCGAACCGCGTTCACAAATGCGCCTACCAACTACACCTTCCCCGCGACGGCCTCGGCGACCTCCAACGTACTGTTGCTGCCGCTCATGTCGTATGTGCGGACTTGCCCGTCTTCTATCACATCGGCGATTG
>JBHHVC010000299.1:0-2797 GCA_046754125.1 Candidatus Zixiibacteriota bacterium | reverse complement strand
GTCTTTGAAAAAATAGTACAAAGAGAAAACCATGATACCGAAGTAGAATACTGTCTTGGTGCCGTTTGTTATCAGCCATCCGGTCTGGTTGAATATCACCGCACTGACCTTTTCGAACATCTCCTTGACCATCTGATCGAGGTTGACCTGAGAAATATCATAATACGGCTTCAGCTTAGCCTGGACCGAGTTTATCCATGGTAAATCAAAATCGAGATATTGCTGTAACTCCCCACTGCGGTACAGAGAATTAACCTGAGCAACAGCGTCGGCGGCTTCATTGACCAAAGCGGCGAAAATGTATGCGACCGGGCCGAGAATCAAAACGACAATCAAAAGGCACATAAGCAAAGCCGTCAACCCGCGCGATTTAATGTGCGGCAATGTGCGTTCGTACAGAGGGAAAAACAGGATAGCAAATACTGCCGCCCAGCAGATCGGGACGAAAAAAGGAATGATGATCTGGTAGAACAGATACAGGGAGACAGCCGATATCAGGAAAAACAGTGAGGATAGTAACTGTTCGCGTTTCATTGGGTCAGCTTTCGGGTTCGCTTGTTCCCAATCTACCAACAGCGTGATTGCGGCGCAACTACAAAACAGGCAGCAGACCGGGATGTCTACCGGCCACAAAACCCACCCGGTGGCTGGGTTATCATTTCAACAGTAACATCTTCCGTGAAAGGGAAGAACTGCCCGCCGTCAGACGATAGAAGTATACTCCGCTCGAAACGGACTCGCCGCCATCGGCTGTACCATCCCAGTTGACCACATACGAGCCAGACCCCAGTTCTTCATCCACCAACGTTCGGACATGCCGCCCGAGGAGGTTGAACACATCCAGTCTGACACTGGATCGTGTCGGCAGATCAAAGTTGATGGCAGTCGAAGGATTGAACGGATTGGGGTAGTTCTGGGCCAGAGAGAACGATTGCGGCAATTCGGAGTGAAGACGAACTACGCCGGACGCATCTTTGACAGTCACCGCGCCGCCCCACACCGGTTGATATGAATTGAGGCAGGAGCTTTCACGCTCGCTCACCGACAGGAACTTTACTGTGCTGTTGAATTCATTTGTATCTACTATTATAGAATCGGTCGGTGACCATTGGCTGAGTGTAAAGTAATAGGTGGCCCATAGCCTGAACCCGCTTCCATCGCCGATCAGACCGGTCGAATCGAGCGACTGCGCACCAAACTTGAATCTGTGATTAAAATTGGTAATGGCCAAAAGGCCCCCTTCAAAAAAGGCGGGCGGAGAGGGAAGATCAAATGCCTGCAGAATCTCAGGCGAAGCGACCGCGCTGTCCATCTGCAAGTCAGGATTATCCCAGGAAAAGCCCATAGTCATGGCACGAATGAGAGAGTCGCTGAAAACGTACAACTCCAGAGCGACAGACAATTGAGATGCCGAATCGTTTGGCTGCACCGCTATTTGCATACGAACGCTGTCTTGCAGCCCCGGGTCTTTGCTTGGCAAAACACGTAACTCGACCAACTCGCTGTCGATAAATGTGCCGTCATCAGCATAAAACGTTATGAATTGCGTTCCGATCTGTACGGTATCCGGGGTCCAGGTCAGAGCGCCATGACCGAAGGAACCATTTGCGGAACTATCGACGAAAACAGCACCGGCGGGAAGCGCAGATGTATATAGTGTATCCGTGAACTCACCATCCGGGTCGGAAACTACCATCCAGACAGTAACCTCTTCACCCGGTACAGTACAATGTAAGAAACCGAGTTTGGCAGTATCAATCACCGGCGGTGACTGAGCAGATGACGATTGTGAAAGTAACAATAGGGCCGATCCGTAGAGCAGCCAAGTATACATAACAAGCCTACCAAGAGATCTCAAAACATGTCTTCCTTTATCCAAAAGGGTATGCTGGCCCGAAGCGTGAGGAATTTGAAACAGAGCCGTAACGCCATGTCTTTCTTAATTCTACGGCATTCTAACTGGAACTCAGCCGCTACTTACAAAATAGCCAAAATCGCCAAAAAGTCAAGCTGATTAGAGCTAATACAGATGTTTGAAGTCGATCGCATACTCAATTCTGTGGGCGGAAGACCTCTGGTCTGCCCCTTTAGGCATATCACTTGAGCAATAGCATCTTCCTCGTTTGCACCCATTTGTCCGCCTCAATACGATAAAAATAGACGCCGCTGGCGACGGGAGGACCATCTTGCGACTTCCCGTCCCAGTCTACAGAGTACGAAGCCGCCGGCAATTGCTCGTCGACCAGTGCTCTGACATGCTGGCCGAGGATGTTGAGCACGCTCAGTCTCACATGCGATCGTCTCGGCAATTCAAATCCAATCCGGGTGGTGGGATTGAACGGGTTGGGGTAGTTCTGGTCCAGAGAGAAACGGGCCGGAATCGCTGAATTGACTGTCTGTACATCTAAAGCGTCATGCACTGTCACTTTCCCTGAAAACAGAGGGGAATAGGCCATATTGCCGGGCGCTGAGAATTGCCAGAGGCTTCCGTTGTTGAATGATAGTGTATCGATAGTGATCGAATCGAGCGTATTCCACGAACTTAGCGTAAAATAGAATGTTCCCCAGAGGCGGCTGCCCGATCCGCTTCCCGGAACGCCCTGTCCGATCTTTTTCGAGCCGCCAAACAGGAATCTTTGTCCGGTATTAGTCAGGGCAAGACCTCCCTGCTCATAAAAGAACGGGCCGATCTCGAATCCGCTGATCACCAATGGTGCAGCCACCGCACTGTCAAGTTGCATAGCCGGATTATCCCACGAAAAGCCCATCGTTGCACCGGCGACAGTTGAGTCATTGT
>JBHHVC010000298.1:0-2836 GCA_046754125.1 Candidatus Zixiibacteriota bacterium | reverse complement strand
CTTGAAAAGATCCGCGTCACCGATTCACTTTCAGAGGTCTTTATTGTCGACGAAGGATATCGATATCTGGCTACAACATCGCAAGAGTCCGACTCGATCTACTTCCTGTGGCGTGTCAACGGGATGTACATCGACTCGATTATCTTCGGTGCAAGCGCGCTGGCCACAACCTCTTATTCAACCGGTGACCTCTATCTGAAATCTGCCTTTGCCCCGCTATCGGACACAAGCGGCTATGTAAACGCCGTCGTCGCCGTGGAGGCAAATGTCGACTACTTTGACGCCCTGACCGATCTTCGCAACAACTTGCTCTATTCGACGGCTATTTCGGTGGCCGGAGGCGTAGTCTTCGGTATTCTCTTTCTCCTGTTTCAACAACGATTGAACAGAACCCAACAGCGGTTGTTTCTCAACGAAACCCACGCCTACCTCGGACGGATGGCGGCAGTTGTATCGCACGAAGTGAAGAACCCGCTCATGATAATCCGCGCCTCGGCAGAACGTCTTAAGAAAAAACATGGGGCCGAGGAAACTACTTTCATCATAGATGAAGTCGATCGCCTCAACCAGATAGTAACCGGCTATCTCGATGTCGCCCGCGCCGGAGCCGAGGGGAAATCATCGGACCAGCGAAGCCTGCTAGGCTCCAGCCGGCCGGAGTCAATTCGGCTCGACAACTTGACGGGCGACTTGAGACGGCAGATCACCCAAAAATTCCCGGATCACCAGATCGGCTGGATCGACTCGGAGCCCTGTGACAATCCCGAAATGGTTGGATACCCCGGACCGCTTCATCAGGTGCTTCTGAATCTTCTCACTAACGCGGTCGACGCCTGCACTGGTGCAGGAAAGCAAATCAGCATAGGCCTGAGCGCAGCAACTCAAGGCAACACTATGATCCTGACTGTCAGTGATCACGGCCCCGGTATTCGTAAACGCGAACTTGCGCGGCTGTTCACCCCGTTTTACACAAGCAAACAAGCAGGCTCCGGGCTTGGGCTGTACCTTAGCAGGAAACTGGTTGATGAGATGGGTGGGAGTATCGATATTGAAAGTCGAGTCAGCGAGGGGACCAGAGTTATTATCAAATTGCCACTGCAGGCCGAGGTATAAAAACATGGCTCATATATTAGTTGTCGACGATGAACCGAAAATGACCTCGCTGATATGCGGTTGCCTCGAAGATGCCGGGCACAAGGTCCATACCACTGTCAAGCCAGCCGAGGCAATAGACCTGATTGGCAAGCACTCCTTCGATCTCGTCATTACCGATTTGTCGATGCCGGAAATATCCGGTATGGAGGTTCTGGACCGCGCCCTTGAAAAGGATGGTACCGAGGTTGTTATGATGACCGCCTATGGATCTGCCGAAACCGCTGTCGAGGCAATGAAAAAGGGCGCTGCCGATTACCTGCTCAAGCCGTTTTCCCTCGATGAACTCGAATTGCTGGTCGGCAAACTGGTCAAGAAACAACGACAAGAGTCCCTGGCCAGTCATTACAAGCAGCTAGCTGATAAAGCTGATGGGATTGACATGATCGGCAAGTCGGCGGCTATGGAATCCATTCAGAAAATGATCCGAAAGGTAGCACCATCCGATGCAAGCGTCCTGCTCACAGGTAAATCCGGCACCGGCAAAGAACTGGCCGCGCGTATGGTCCACCAGCTTTCGCCCCGCCGCGAACAGCCATACATCGCTGTCAACTGCGCCGCACTGACCGAAACTTTGCTCGAGTCAGAGCTATTCGGCCACGAAAAGGGAGCCTTCACCGGGGCCGATGCCCGCAAACGAGGGCGCTTTGAACTGGCCGACAAGGGAACGATTTTCCTCGATGAAATAGGCGAAACCTCTGCTTCCATGCAGTCTAAACTGCTTCGCGTCCTCGAGGAACGGAAACTGGTTCGGGTCGGGGGAATCGACCTGATAGAGGTCGATGTACGAGTAGTAGCCGCTACCAATCGCGACCTGAAAACAGAAATCGAAAAAGGCAACTTTCGCGAAGACCTGTTCTATCGTCTCAATGTCTTTCCCATCTGTCTGCCCAATCTGGTCGACAGGCGGGAGGATATTGTTGAGCTTGCGAAGCATCTTCTGGACCGCCTTGGCTATCCTCACTCCGACCTGTCCAACGAGATCGCGGATATGCTCCGCCGCTACGACTGGCCGGGCAATGTTCGCGAACTGCGAAACGTTCTGGAGCGTGCATGTATCTTAGCTGGAGGTGAGCCGCTCTCGCTCGAGGACTTCTCCCTCGAAATCGACGATGCCCCCCTTTATGACACCGGCGAGGCTGGAAAAATAGCCCGCGAGGGGCTTGATATGGCCGAAAAACAGATGATCCTGCAAGCCCTCGAGCAGACCGATGGCAACCGAACAGAGGCCGCGGGACTGCTGCGAATCACCCGGCGACGCCTTTATAGTCGAATGAAAGTACATGGAATCGAACAGGGCTGAGCGGCCGAGCAGTGCCAGGTGCGCCAAACGGGCCGCTCGATTGTACCAGTCGGTACAGATTGCGCTGGCAGAACATTTGGGGTGCCCGCGTAACATATTGTGGTATAGGCGACTACATGCCCCCCGCAGCTTAGGCATGATTATTGATACATCCATCAGTGAACATTGATGATGGAGAGTAGCCATATGAACATTATGATAAAGACCGTTGTCTGTATACTGATCCTAGCTCTGGCCCCCACAGCCAATCTTCTGGCTCAGAACGCGGACCTCCTCCGCCTGAGAATGGAATTGGAGCGGACCGACGAGCTTATTGAGCGAGCCCACGACGCTGTGCGCGAATCCAATTCGGCTCTGGCTGGAGCTGCTCTCGAGAAGGCC
>JBHHVC010000297.1:0-2872 GCA_046754125.1 Candidatus Zixiibacteriota bacterium | reverse complement strand
GCCAGAACATTGCGCAACCGAACTCGCCTCAATTCGTCAATCAGATGGGATTGTATCAATTGGCTGTGCAGGCCGCCTATCCAGACTACCAACGGATCGTTCTGGCCCAGCATTTCCTTCGCCGTGACGAAATCGTGCGTCACTCGCTGAGTACCGATGAAATCGATCTGCTCGTCGAACAGGTGCGACTGACAATTCATGAGACAATCAATGCACAACGGTTGGGCGACCATCCGGCGCAAGAAGGCGGCCACTGCAACTTCTGTGATTATGCGAGCATCTGTCCTAAGAAACGGCACGGGATTCTTCTCGAACAAACCAGCGACCGGATTGACATAGATGATGCAGGAGTTGCCGACAGGGCAGCGAAATTAGCCAACGAGTATCTCGACACTCACCAAAAAGTAAGCCAGTACAAGGCCGAATTAGAAAGCCTGAAAGCCGATATTATCGAGGCGGCCCGCGAATTCAACCTGACCAAATTTGAAGGAGACAACGGGAAGGTGACAATTCGGCTGGGACAACGTGAGAAGTTCATAACACGTACCAAGGATGCTGCCCGCTTTGCAGAACTTAGCGCCACTGCGCGAGAGCTAGGATTGGATGACTACTTCATACCCGATACATACCGCATTATGAAAGAGATCGTTAGTGCCGGTCGGCTTGATCCAGAAGCAATGGAGCGACTGCGTCCATTTATTGAACAGGTCGAAGAGAACCGCATCAATGCTCGGTTCAACGCGTCAACCGATCACGACGACTAGTAGCGTCATCTTTGCCGCGGTTGGGCAGCGGGACAACGGCAGCAGGGCGAAGCGTCGCCCCTGACAGGAGCTCATGGACAGGCATAATAACGGCGATTGTGTGCGGAGCTCCATTTGCCTATCTTGACTACTGCGATGGAAAACCACTAATAAGCGCGAGGACAGATGCTATTTGGTGCACATGAATCAATAGCGGGTGGTGTATTCAACGCCATCGAGCGGGGGAAGAAGGCGACTTGTGATACGATTCAGGTTTTTAACAAATCGAACAGCCAGTGGCGTGCCAAGAAACTGTCGAGCGAAGAGATCGACAAGTACTTTACTGCGATCGAGGAAACCGGGGTCACCGTTGCCACGTCGCACACGGCATACCTGATAAACATTGCCTCGCCCGACAAGGCGCTGAACGAAAAATCGTACAATGCCCTCAAAGAGGAGATGGAGCGGTGTAATCTTCTGAAGATTCCCAATCTGGTGCTGCATCCCGGATCGCATGTCGGGTCAGGCGAAGAGGCTGGACTTGACAGGATAGCTGTGAACATAGGCAGGCTACTTGACAAACTGACTGACAATCATTGCACGTTGCTATTGGAAACAACAGCCGGGCAAGGATCAAATCTTGGCTATTCGTTTGAGCAGATCGCCTATATCATTGATAAGGTCGAGAATAACCTGATGCTCGGCGTCTGTCTGGACACCTGCCATGTATTTGCAGCAGGTTACCCTCTGAGCGACCCCAAAGATTACGAGACGACGATCAAGAAGTTTGACAATGTCATAGGTCTTGACCGACTTCGCATAATTCACATGAACGACAGCAAAAAGGAGTTCGGTTCTCGGCGAGATCGGCATGAACATATCGGCAAAGGGTGTATCGGCATAGAGGCGTTTCGCAATATCGTCAACGACCGGCGCCTGAAAAACATCCCGATGATCCTTGAGACTCCAAAGGGGGAGGACCTGAGCGAGGATATCGAAAACCTTAAAGTTCTGCGGTCGCTGGTTCGGAAGTAGACACGGCTAGTTCATTCCAATTGGTTGGTTGACTCCTTAGAAGGCAGCGCATAAATTTCCGTGTGATGGAATCTACCGACCGAACCTACATCGGTATTGACTACGGTAGCCGACGGACGGGAGTGGCCAAGAGCGATCCGACCGGATTGATAGCGTCTGCCCTGGTGACGATAGAGGCGAGGTCCCGTCGGCACCTGCTCGATCAGCTTCACGCAGTTGTCGATGAGCACAAACCGGTCGGACTTGTGGTCGGGTATCCGCTCCTGCCATCCGGGGATAGATCGGCCAAGTGCGATGAGGTGGACAGGTTCGTTGCAGGGTTGAAGGAGTTCTATGGCGGTTCTGTTCATATGGTTGACGAGAGTTATACATCTGTCGATGCCGCCGACATTATTCATGCGCATGGGAAAAGAGTAGGCCGCGATAAGAAACGAATTGACAGACTCGCTGCCGTGATAATCCTGCAACGATTCCTGGATGAGAGGCAACAAGAGCAGAATTAGATACGCTTGGTGGGAATACGTTGCATACGTTTTCACTACTGCCGGACTTATCGTCGTCGGGAGCCTGGCACTGATTGCGATAGCTGCTGTTAGGTTGATAGTGGATATGAACATAAGAAAGGCTATTCTTGGGATCATAATACTCCTGCTCGTGCTGATTGGCTATGGATGGTGGCAGTTCGAGCGTGACCATGATCTTGGGGAGGAGGCTGTCAGCATAATCATTCAAAAGGGCGACAGCTTTGGCCTTGTGGCGCGACGACTCGTCGATCAACATGTTGTGCAGTCGCAACGAGTGCTGTCGATAGCTGCCCGTCTGAATGGAGTAGACAAACGACTGATTCCCGGTCGGTACGATTTTTCGGGCGAAGTCTCCTGCCGGTCAGTTCTTGAGCGTCTGAAAGCAGGTGATTTCCTACGAATCAGAGTGACAATTCCCGAGGGAGCGACCTTGCGGCAGGTGTGACACGTCGCCAGACCCGCGGCCGCTGCCGTTCCAGGCGGATAGACGCGGGGATGGTCGCTCAAGCTGGAGACACCCGCTCGATCACGTCCCAGACATAGGCGCGGTCCAGACTGGAGAGTGCCGCC
>JBHHVC010000296.1:0-2874 GCA_046754125.1 Candidatus Zixiibacteriota bacterium | reverse complement strand
GGGGGTGCCGGTCAAGAAGCTGACGACAGCTTCAGGCGAGACAATCTTGGTGACCACTGCCTATGACCTGTTGATGGCGCAGTATGGTGTCCCGCGGGGGTTGTCCGGAGACTACCCTGCTTCGTACGACGAAGACAGCACCTACACACCGGCCTGGTCCGAGAAATACACCGGGATGAGCCGCGAAATGGTAATCCGCTTCGCTCGCGAGTGGGCGAGCACGGCCGAGCACACCAACGGGAAATGTACGATAATAATCGGGGCCGGTATCAACCACTGGTATCACGGTAACTTGATGTACCGGGCCGGCATCAATGCGCTCATGTTCTGCGGTTGTGTCGGTGTCAACGGTGGTGGGCTGGCCCACTATGTAGGCCAGGAGAAACTTGCTCCCGGCGAATCATGGGCGAGCATTGCGCTGGCTAAGGACTGGTACCCACCGTCACGTCTTCAGAATGCGCCCAGTTGGCACTATGTTCATACCGATCAATGGCGTTACGAAAAGGACTTCACTGATTATCACACCGTCCCACGCGTTCAGCCTGAGGACACGCTGGCCAAAGGGCACACTATGGATGTACAGTCGAGGGCTGTCCGCTCCGGCTGGTTGCCATTCTATCCGCAGTTCAGCAAGAATCCTCTCGATGTCGTCAAAGATTCAAAAGCCGGTGGATCGGAAAACACCGAGCAGGTCGTTGGCGACGTTGTAAACCAACTTAAGTCTGGTGAATTGAAATTCTCGATAGAAGACCCGGACGCTCCAGAAAACTGGCCGCGCGTATGGTACATCTGGCGCGGCAACGCCTTGATGTCCAGCTCAAAAGGGCACGAGTATTTCCTTAAACATTATCTGGGCACTCACACCAATACCATAGCCGAGGACCTTGCCGAGGAATCCATAAAGGAAATCCATTGGCACGAAAATGCCCCTCAGGGGAAGATGGATTTGGTGGTTGACCTGAATTTCCGCATGGATACGTCCGCTCTCTATTCCGACATCGTGCTTCCAGCGGCAACCTGGTACGAAAAGGCAGACCTCAACTCGACTGACATGCACAGTTTCATTCATCCTTTGTCGGAAGCGGTCCCTCCCTGCTGGGAATCAAAGAGCGACTGGCAGATATTTCAGGAGATTGCCAAAAAGTTCTCGGAGCTTTCCGAAAAGCACTTCCCTGAGCCGGTTGAGGACATTGTAGCAACACCACTCGCCCACGACAGCCCGGCCGAAATCGCGCAGCCGTCGCTTCAGGACTGGAAGGCGGGGGAATGCGAAGCTATCCCCGGCAAGACGATGCCCGGATTCAAAGTTGTCAAGCGCGACTACAAGAATCTCTACAATCAGTATATTTCTTATGGCCCGTTGGTGCGAAAGAACGGGTTGGGAGCGCACGGCACTCACTACAAAATCGATGACATTTACGACGAGGCGCTGGACAGGCTGCCTACGACCGAGATGAACGGAGAACGGCTCCTGTCGCTCAAAGAGGATGCCGACGTTTGCAATATCATCCTTGAGTTTGCCACAGTAACCAATGGCGAACTGGCATATCGGTCGTACAAGAATATGGAAGAAAAGGTGGGACTCCCGCTGGCCCATCTCGCGGAAAAAGCGCGGGCTATGCGCACGACTTACAAAGGATTGCAAACCAGGCCCTTTCGCTTTGTCAACAGCCCCATGTGGTCCGGGCTGATCGAAAACGGTCGCGCCTATTCGCCCTTTACCTATAACGTCGAAGCGATGGTGCCCTGGCGCACCCTGACCGGTCGTCAACATTTCTATCTAGATCACCCAATGTATTTGCAGTTCGGAGAGCATCTGCCTACCTACAAACCCAAGCCACTGCCGACCGAATATGCCGATATGCAGTTTAGCGAAGAAGTCGGTAGCTCCAAGACACTGAACTATCTCACGCCGCACGGTAAGTGGCATATCCACTCCACCTATGGCGACAACCAGAGAATGACAACTCTCTCTCGTGGCGTCGAGCCGCTCTGGATGAGTGTCAAGGATGCCGAAGATATCGGTGTTGTCGACAACGACTGGGTAGAGGTGCACAATGATCACGGGGTGGTTGTGACCCGCGCTGTGGTCAGCTCGCGGATTCCACCCGGCGTGTGTATCCAGTACCACTCTCCTGAGCGCACCTATTCCGTTCCCAAATCTCCGTTGCGAAAGAATCGACGAGCCGGTGGCCACAACAGCCTGACCCGCACCCGGCTAAAGCCCAATTTCATGGCCGGCGGGTACGGTCAATTTACATACCATTTCAATTACTGGGGACCGATCGGTTGCAACCGCGACACTCACATCATGGTCCGTAAACTGCCCAAGCTGGTATGGTAAAGGTGAAGGAGTCAAGAGCATGAATGTTCGTTCTCAAATATCAATGATGTTCCACTTGGACAAGTGTATCGGTTGTCATACATGCAGTATCGCGTGCAAGAACATCTGGACCGACCGCAAGGGCACCGAATACATGTGGTTCAACAATGTCGAAACTAAACCGGGTACCGGATATCCCACACGGTGGGAGGATCAGGGTAAGTATCGGGGTGGCTGGGAAATGAAGGACGGCAAGCTGCGCCTTAAGTCTACCGGCAAGGGTCGCATTATCCCCAACATATTTCACAACCCAAGCTTGCCCAGTATGGATGACTATTACGAACCCTGGACCTACGACTATCAGAATCTCTTCAACGCTCCCGAAGGAGACGATCAGCCGACAGCCAAGCCGATATCGATGGTTACAGGGGAATATATCGATATCGAAGCCGGTCCTAATTGGGACGACGATCTCAGCGGTTCTCCCATATACGCCGAGAACGATATAAATCTGGACGGGCTGACGGAACAACAGCGTCGGCAGTTGTTTG
>JBHHVC010000295.1:0-2915 GCA_046754125.1 Candidatus Zixiibacteriota bacterium | reverse complement strand
GACAGCGCGGTCGGGTGCGGTTCGTCCCGCTCACCACGGGGCAGCGGCTTGTTGCGCGGCCTGGCGGGTTGGCGAACGGACGCCGGCCAGGCAAACGGCCCCGCGCTCCCCCTGACCGCCGGCCCGGACCCAACGCTCATCCACCGCCGGCCCGGACCCAGCGCCCATCCACCGCCGGCCCTCGCTCCCCCACGAAGCCTGAACGACCAGTCACCATCGCTGCGGGAACCCGATCAGCCAGGCCGTGTAACGGCACCGGGTTCAGCCGCCGCGCGGCCAATGCGGAGACACCTTCGCTCGCGAGACGAATTACGCCAACCAGCAGCCCGCACAAGCGCGGCGCCCAGCGCGGTCGGCTGCAACCCGTTGTTATGCGGCTTGCCATTAGTCGGAATGAGTCATTAAAAGATCCCAATCGAATCCTTCCTTCCAGTTGGGATCACCCGCGGTGTAGCGACCAAGGGCCCGCCTTATTGATGGAAGATCATCCGTGAATGCTTGGTACTGGTAGTTGCCTTCCCTGTACTCAATAACCCACAGATTCTTAGCCGTGGGAGCAATTTGAGCGAAGCTCTCCGTCTCGCCATTCTCGTCGAACCACTGCAAGACCAAGAAGGAATTGTCTTCTCTCAGCGAATTCACCAGCGAGGCGACGTCCGTCTCCGTCGGATTGTCAACAGTGAGGCCGCTTTCAGTAAATGCTCGAAGCCTCAAATTCGATCTCTTCTGCTCGTACTCCTCTTGGGATATCAGCCCTTGGTCAAGTAACTCATTCAGTTTCTGCAATTGAGCAACCGGATCCTGACTGGGGATTTCTCCGGTGTATCCCACATCGTCGTCTATCCCCAAGGTGGGTCTGTACTTAATGTCTTCCCAAACATCCTCTAGCTCACACATACAGCCAATCTCACTGGTGCAACCTCGCAAAGGGAGGTTAGGGAAATCTGATTGTGTGAATTCTTTGCCATCATACTCTTTACAAAGATCGCACGAATCAATATCGTAAGGACTAAACACAATGCGTGCCTTTAAGCCATGCTTTCCGAACCAAGAGACCTGTATCTTCAATTCCGCCGCCCGTGTAAGGTAGGAAGTTGCAATCCGTGGACTTATAACGTTTGCTGGGAAACTCTCGGGCAGCCAGTAAGTTGGATCTTCGTCGGACCAGAGGTTCGACATCGCAACAGCTGCCTGCAAATGTGCAAGTGCTGAGGCGCCCAGATCGGAGAGTGCCTCCGGTGACGTAGAAAGGATAATCTCAAGCTGTTCAGCCTGATAAGGAGTTGAAGCGAAGCCCGGATTCCGATATTTCCGCATATACTGGACGTACTCTCGATACGCGTCTCTCACATTTCTTTCCATCAAGAACCGATGAGAGTTTACCTTAGCTTCTGTCTCAGCAGCCTTCCGTTGTTCTTCAAAAGCATTCAATAATTCGAGAGCCTCGGGAGAACACTTCATAAACTGTCGCTTGCCAACCAGATGCTCTAGGGCAGCTTTATCAGCTTGAATTAACCGACCAATCAGGTCAGCTTTTCTACCGGAAAGCTTCAATCCCCGTTCTCTCAACAATTCCTTAAGCTCGGTCACGGTTAGGAGCTTGTCTACACTCTCCTCAAGCGTGCAAGGAACGAGCGCACCCTCATTAATAAATCGGTCAACGGCAAGTCTAGTTGGCTCGTTAAGAGCATCCTTCAAATACTGCCAACCCATGACTTGAGCTATGTCCCGACCCTTTACGAACTTGGATAGAAGGTCCAAATGCGCTGGTGATGTACGCCAGTCAAAGTCTCGACTTGATCTGTTCATTTGGCAAGCCTCCCCCGAAAACTAGGGCAAGAAGCGAGAGATGTTGGGCTTAGTGTAGCACTTTTCATCGAGGTTGAGATGCTAGGTTGAGTACGGTCAGGATCGCCTAATGGCTGGGGCTCACCTGCCGGCATCAGCGGCGAGACATGTCTGCTCAGGGACACAATAGCAGGCACGACGCTGCTCTTGACTGGCCGTGCAGTAGGTGAGCCCTACAACGGTATGTTACCCGCCACTTTGTTCAAATTCGACATTAACTTTACGGTGGACATGATGGTTGTGATATCAGCCAACCGACATACGATCCCCATACAATCAAAGTGATGACAGGAAGAAGCCAGAGGACACTCTGCACTCCTCTACACTGGTGGGGTGCAAACGGGCCTCGCTTCTCTGCTCTGTCTTTCAATTCCTTGACTTCTGTCGCCGAGAGGCCGCTTCCTGATAGAGTGGATGGATCGTCCAAGTATTGCAGGTATCGGGTAGCGTGGATTCCAAGCCTCTTCTCAATATGACGCATTCGCATGAACAACGCGTGTTGAATACTCCAGTACCGTCTTGCCATAAACCACCAAATAATACTGAGAAGAAAGATGAAAAGGCCAATAATGGTCACAATGAACCATGGCGGCTGTTCATTGCCGGCCCGATTCGCTACCAAGATCAGAGTGCCTACTGAGCCAATACCTATTACTCCACTTGTCCGCCAGATTACCGATTCAAGGTTCTGCGCAGCCTTCTGGCAGGATTCATATTCGCGCCAGAGCGTTTCTGCACTCGGTTGCGGACTTTGATTCTCTTCGGCGGTCATCATGTGCTCCAACGTTTTGGATTATTCGTGACCATGTAGTGAGCACCGATTCTGTGGGACCACAGCCGCATAACGACTGAGCTCACTGGTTTTTACGGAGCGCAGCGGAGTAAAAATCCAGTGCAGCGATTTGTTAGGCGGTCTTCAGTCTTCTATCACTTCAAAAAGGCTTTGTTTGAACTTGTTTTCATCTTCGTTGTTGTAAAAGGGTACACCCACGAGTCTATATTTTTGAGTCTTGCTCTGTGTTTTGAACTCAATCGTGTTGCCCTTGAATTTTTCTGTAATTTCCTTC
>JBHHVC010000294.1:0-2925 GCA_046754125.1 Candidatus Zixiibacteriota bacterium | reverse complement strand
AGCTCTGTGTACGGGGCGGGAAGATCGAGAATCGACTCCAACCGTTCTCCCAATAGATCGTTCATTCTGGCTACTATGACGTCCCGCAGATAGTCCTGTATTTCATGAGTTGTGTATTTTGACTGCCGACCAACAATTGAGTTGAGAAACAGGACCGGGTTGGCAATTCGCATTGTGTAGGCCCCGTGGCCTCTTAGTCGGACGAGACCGAACTTGGAGTCTCGAAATGTCACTGGGTGCTTCGTACCCCACTTCAAATCGGTGAAAACCTTCAGGTTGACAAAATATACCTCGGCCCGAAATGGCGATTTGAACCCGTAAGGCATGGCCAGCAAACGAGTGAGTATTGGGATGTTCAAAGTCGATAACATGTGCCGACCGGTGGTGAACGAATCGGCAGCGTGACCGTCCTTAAAGAACATGGCCATCTGGCTGTCACGAACAATCAACTGCGCTCCCCACTTGATATCGGTCGAACCCTGCTCAGGTATTCTCTGGATCATCTCCTCGCCAGACGGATCCATCCACTCAATGACTTCCAATAAAACGGACATACTATCTCCCTCCCTTTTTTTGCCATGACAATTCTCGCTTAATCGAAGCGTCGGCGGTTCCCTCCGATCCATTAAGGCGTTCCGAGGGAGCATTATTCGCTAACGGACGAAACAGGCGATCATCAGACAGATTTGTGTGTAAAACAATCAATTGACATGTAATTCGAGCCGACATATATAGTCCGAGTTTGGAGCCAGATAATGAATAGAACAAACCGTTACAGACAGGTCCTTGCCATAGCTCTTTGTTTGTCATCCCTGACTATGCTGATAATGACCGGTTGCGACGAATTGATCACCGAGGAGATCACAAACATGGTCGCCGGGCATCCTATCGCCGATTTCGCACTGAGCAACGGTTCCGTCGATTCAGGCTGTGTGCCGCTGTCCGTGACGTTTGTCGATCTATCCGACGGTCCCCGTACCCGGTACATTTGGGACTACGGAGACGGTCAGATCGATACGGTTCTGGACTCCATTTCGGGCCCGACCCACACATACACTTCTGCCGGGAGCTTTCGGGTCACACTCTCCATTTTCGATCTGGAGACCGAAGGGGTAGACATTGAATCTAAAGGCAGGTTTGTAATTGTTGGCCAGTCAATTGATAGCTTGAGCTTTGCGCCGGATTCCGGTTGTCCCGGAACTGAGGTCAGTTTTCTGGTAGGAGGATTGCACGGTGTCAATACTGACTCGCTTATCTGGAGGTTTGGCGATAACAGCTCTGCCGATACAGGTATCTCTGTAGCTCACACTTACACTTCAGCAGGTGACTTCCAAGTTAGTCTGAGCGCAACAGGCGGCTGCGGCACAGCCGTCCTAGTCGACACAGTTCATGTCCGAACATGCCCGCTACCAGCATTTGTGGTCGACAGCAGTGATACTTCGGTGAAATATGTTTTTGGCCAGTCTGGAATAAGCGGCTGCGCGCCATTGAAGATTGTTTTCATAGACAGCTCTCAAACGTCATCTGACTCAACAATAATCGATCACAGCCTGACCACCTGGTCGTTCGTCGACACCAACGGGGCCGTCTTTGCCACGTCTAATGAAGCCGATACCATGATCACGTTCACTACTGGAGGTGTTTACTCTGTTGTCCTGTCCGTGCAAGATGATCAGGGAGATACTGCTACAGGTACGACAGTTGATTATGTCACTGTATATGACGTGCCGTCCGCAAACTTCGCTGCCGCGACCAGCCGCACCGGCTGCTTCTCCCAATACCGTCAGTTTCAGGTCAAGTTTCAAGACTCCTCACTGGGCAACATAATTGGATGGCACTGGGATGTGGTGGGCGTTGGTGATTCAATTACCGATACAGTTCAGAATCCTATCTTTGCCTTCACTAAACTTGGGTCCTATGCTGTCAGGCTGACCGTTGACGCTCTTTGCGGACTTGATACGCTGACAACAGATACGTCTTTCTTAAGTTATGTAGTCTTGTCAGCTCTGCCGGTAATGGACAGTATTCGGATGTTTGTAAGCCCCAGCGATTCTGGTGACACGGCTACATCATTCACGTTTTCCGACTCCACCAACGAGGCTCCGTTCGGCGCAATTACGCAATGGCAGTGGCAGTTTGGGGACGGCTCCTCGGCCTCTGGTCGCAGTGTACAGCATTCCTATGATACGGCAGGTGTTTATCTGACTACGCTCACACTCAGCAACCATTGCGGCAGTGCCAACAAAGACACGACAATCATAGTCACTGCTGGACCGTAGTATTCCCACCGATCAACAAATTTTCTCGCGGCCGCCTATCTGTCCTAATTCCCCAGTTCGGTGCTGAACTTCTTCGTAAGGGCGGGCACGATCTCAAGTGCGTCACCGACTATACCGTAATTAGCCACGCCAAAAATAGGCGCGTCCTTGTCTTTGTTGATCGCAACAATCGTTCGCGAGGTCCGCATTCCAACCAGATGCTGAATCGCGCCGGAAATGCCGATAGCGACATAGAGCTTTGGATTGACTGTCTTGCCGGTCTGTCCGACCTGATTGGAATAGGCCGTCCAGCCGGCATCAACGATCGCTCGCGAGGCGCCAAAGGCAGCGCCGAGGCTGTTGGCCAACTCCTGTACAAGCGGAAGGTTTTCGGCAGCTTTCAGGCCTCGCCCGGCTGAAACAATGATATCGGCCTCAGCAAGACTGACCTTGCCGGAAGCTTCAGATTTCAGCTCGGTCACTTTCATCCTTGACTGGAGAGCAGCATCACTGACCGACTCCGTTTCCACCTCTCCAGCCCCGTCGGTCGACTCGCTGTACAGTTTCGGCCTGATCGTCACGCAGAAGGGTCTATCACTTGAACAAACCACTTCGGAAACAACCGATCCTCCAAAGTGCGAGCGTGTAGCCACTGTCTGATCCCCGT
>JBHHVC010000293.1:0-2929 GCA_046754125.1 Candidatus Zixiibacteriota bacterium | reverse complement strand
CCGCATCAACACAAACGGATTGTTGTTGCGCCATCAAGGCCAATTTGTATATTGTCGCGCAGAAGAGGGAATATGACTTCCATCGACGCCATCATCGATCGTCAGATATCAAAATGGGACGCTGATCGCAAGACATCGGTTAAGGGCGAGCAGAGACATCCTCAGCCTGTACCTGTGGTTACCGTTAGCGGCCAATCCGGCAGCCGGGGCTCCTATTTTGCATCACGTCTGGCACAGAAACTCGACTTTCAGCGACTCAAACGCGAAGTTGTAAACGAAATCAGCCGATCAGCTGATTACCGAATGCGAATTGTCGACTTGCTGGACGAGCAGTTTCGGAACAAATTGGACGACCTGGCCTCATCGGCACTTACCGGGTCTCCTGCCGGTCATAGTGATGACGAATACAACCTTGCTCGCATAGTTCTCTCAATTGCGCATCTCGGGGGGATCGTTCTTATGGGGAGAGGGGGAAGTTTCATTATTGGTTCACAGGGCGGTTTCCATATCAGGTTTGTGGCACCGCGGGAACGACGGATCGACAACCTTGTAAAGTACTGCGAAATGTCGCGCGCTGAAGCGGAGGACACTGTCTTGAAATCGGATATTTCGCGGAGAGAATTCATCTCCAAACTATTTGATGCCAACATCGATGATCCGCATCATTACGATCTGGTCATAAACTCGGATTATATGGACGTGGAGGATATCCTCCTACTGTCCACCAAAGCAATCGAGGCCAAGAAAAACAAGCTAACTTATCTCGACCATGACGACTAGACGCTTCGGCGCACTCTAATGATCGATCAATCCCTGCGGGTAGCTTCCCAGAATCTTGATAAAGTGAGTTATTTCACTAAGGTGATCCAGAGCGTAACGAACTCGCTGCTCGCGGATCGATCCTGAAAAATCGATATAGAAATGATATTGCCAGGCTCTTTTGCGTACCGGTCGCGATTCGATTCGGGTAAGGTCAATGTCACGCAGCGCAAAAACTGATAGAGCTTTGAACAACACGCCGGGCTGGTTTTTCATTGAGAAAACAATCGAGGTTTTGGCTTGGTCGTCTGCTTTCACCGGCTTACGGCCGAGCAAAAGGAATCGAGTGAAATTAGTCGACTCGTCCTCAATTGATTTCTTGAGCACCTTCAGATTGTAGATTTCGGCCACATACGGTCCGGCTATAGCCGCACTGTTTGGCAGGCCAGCCTCGGCGATCATCTTCGCTGCCCCCGCCGTATCGTAGTAGGAAATAGGAGCGATGCGGGTCTGTTTTGCAAAAAAGTCTCGGCACTGCTCCAAAGCGGCAGGGTGCGAATATGCCTTAGTGATACGGGCGAAACTGATTCCCGGCGGTGCGACCAGGCAATGCCTGATGCGCAGTTGTGTTTCGCCGGTAATGTGAAGATTTCGCTTGAGTAAGAGGTCGTAATTCCTGTGAATCGAACCGATCAGAGAGTTCTCGATGGGCACGATCCCAACCGAAGTCGACCGACTTTCGACGGCATCAAAGACCTGCTCAAAAGTGCCGCACGGATAGGGGACAATGTTTGCGCCAACAAGCGAGTGAGCAGCGAGTTCGCTGAAAGCACCACGTTCTCCCTGAAATGCTACCTTCTTCCTTGCCATACGTCAGTATATCGGTATCGGTAGCAATTCCTGTAGACTGTTCAAGACAGCTAGAACTGTCCCGTGCGTAACATGACAAGAGTGCAGGCCTCGACCACATCTATACCGATCTCCGAAAGCTTGGCGGCCAAATCGGCGTTTTCCGAGCCGGGATTGAAAACTACCCGCCGGGGTTTGAGCCCTTCTATCTCTCCGAACATGCCGCTCGAAATCTTGCTGCCTACATACATGCTCAATGTATCGATCGGCTGGTCGATCTCCCCCAGAGACTTGACACCCACTACCTCGTCGACCGTGTGGCCTGCCGGGTGAACTGGTATTGGGACAAAACTGTGCTCCTTGAGCATACGAACTGCCTTGAAGGAATACCGTTCCTCGTTAGGTGATGCCCCCAGAACTGCTACGTATGAACCTGCCTTCGCTTGCTGCATATATACCTTCCTTCAGTTATCTGCATTGCTTTACCATAATCGCACTATTATTGCCAAAGTGCCCAACTTCCCACAAAAAAAGCGGCCTTTCCCGAGGAAAGCCGCTTTCAGTCCAATAGGTCGAGTTCCGTCGAGTTCCGTCTACTTCTGACCACCCGGCGCCTTGGAGGGATCAAAGTCCTCAACGTTCTGGGCAAAGGTCCATTGGTGACCTGCGGGACAGGTGATCTGAAAGGTACGATCACCCCAAAACTGGTCCGTCAGTTCGGTAATCCCGGAACCGCCACTCGATTTCACTTTGTCGCGGAATCCGTCGACATCGTCTACATAAAGGTAGAACGACACCGCAGTGCCTCCCTCGGAATTGGGTGCCCGCAGATTCCGATCCGGTTCTTCCGACCCTACCATGATCACGTTGCCCTTGTAAGCCATCTCTGCGTGAATCAGCTTGCCGTCCTCTCCGGGCATAGTCATTCTTTTCTCGAAACCGAAAGCTCTTTCATAGAATTCGATGCTCCGCTCCATATCTGTTACGATAATATACGGATTGAGCCAGTTCATATCCGGCATCTTGGCTGGTCTGTCGGCCATAGTTTCCTCCTGCTTCAGTTGAAGTGTTTAGAATTTCTACGTATTCATCATGACGCAGGATTGACTGAGATGTTCGAAAGATCAATCACATTCTTTGGATATTGGCCGTTTTGTGATTTCGCGCTGTCACACAACTGGCAGAACACCGTGTGGATCGAATTTCGCCTTGATCTTGCGAGAATACACTGCGTCGGTCGCCTCGTTCGTTTCAGCCAGAGCTTCCTCAAATCGATTCCGATCAATCTCGTCTTGGAGCATCATGTCAAAGTCCGCCTTTC
>JBHHVC010000292.1:0-2960 GCA_046754125.1 Candidatus Zixiibacteriota bacterium | reverse complement strand
GACGCTGGCAGGTAGATTATGAATTTCGCTCCCTCACCCAACTTAGATTCAAACGTAATGTGCCCGCTATGTTTCTGAATTATCGAGTATGAGCTGGCAAGTCCCAGACCGCTGCCGCTTTCTTTCGTCGTAAAGAACGGGTCGAATATTTTTCCGATATGTTCTGCACTGATGCCGATCCCCTTGTCCTGTACGGTTATCTGCACGTACTCGCCCGGCGTCAGTGGCAGTGGTGTCGATGCTGCAATAGTTACGTTGTCGGCAGCCAGAGTTATGGTTCCTCCGTCCGGCATTGCCTGATCGGCGTTGATTATCAGATTGTTGACTACTTGACTGATCTGCCCCTTGTCGGCATGGACCGAGGCGAGGTTGTCGCTCAACTGAACGTCGCAGCGAACGTTGGAACCGTGCAGCGAAAACTTTGTAGCCTCAGTTATTGCTTTGCCGATCGAAATGGTGCGGCGAACAGGAGACCCGCCCTTGGAAAAGGTCAACAATTGCTGCGTCAGATCTTTCGCTCGATCGACAGCATTGTCAGCGTGTAGCAACAATTCCGCTGCTTCGCTCGATGGGTCGATCTGGTCCTCGGCCAACGAGATATTTCCGGCGATGCCTGTGAGAATGTTATTGAAATCATGGGCAATTCCACCAGCCAGAACACCGAGCGATTCCAGTTTCTCAAGCTTGACCATTTCCGCTTCCAGCCGCTTACGATCGGTGATGTCACGGAAGACCACCTGAGCGGCTGGCTCCCCCTGATAGTCGAAATAAACACCTATGGCCTCTACGTCCATCAGGGTCCCGTCGAGCCTTACAAAGCGTTCTTCGATTGCGGGAGCGTTCTCCCTTGCTGTGTAGACATGCTGAATGCGTCGGCGTACTATATCGCGGGCATCGGGGTGAACGAAATCGATAGCATCCATACCGATCAGATCTCCCGTAGAGGAAGCTCCCATCAAACGAGCCGCTTCGGCGTTGGCGAACACAACTTTCCCATAGCTGTGCACGATGATACCACTCGGAGAAGTCTCTGCTAACGACCTGTACCGTTCTTCACTTTCGCTTACCTTGGTCTCCACCTTCATTCGCTCGATTTCGGCCGCCACTCGGCTAGCGAACAGGACCAAAACTTCCATAGCCCGGTTCTCGCTGGAAATTGGCCTTTTGAACAATGCGCTCAGTACGCCGAGCGTTTGTCCGCGTGAATCGCGCAGGGGTATTCCGCAGTATCCCTGAATACGATCATCCCTGAGCATGACATCATCTGGAAAGAGATCAGCAACCAACGAAGGGTATGCGCACGGACCGCTGCCGGATTCAAGCACAGCCTCGCACGGCGTCCCTTTGAGGGAGTATGTCACATTGTCGACTATTGCCCCATCCACAGCCATTGCCAAGGTAGTAATTTTCGGATCTTCGGTCTCGACAAGCTGGCCGATCACTGTGTAGTCAGCACCAATAACTCTGGCCAGTTCCAACACCATGGATTTGAAGAACTGTTCTCCCAGTTTGTCGGAACTTTTCGCTACTATTGCGTGGATGGCCTGCTCTACATGTTTACGGTCGGTTATGTCCTGAAATGCTCCGATGAGCTTGACCGTCTTGCCCTCAATGACCTCGGGTGTACAGATAATGCGAACCCACAGCTGTTTTCCGGTGGAGGTTTTGAATCGGAGTTTCAAATCGAACGACTTACCGTCTTTGAGAGCCTGGCCCACCGCTTTTTCAATAACCGTGCGGTCGTCCTCGTGGAAAAACTTGATCGCCTCCTCAACGGAGGGATTGTAACCGGTGGGCAATTCGTGGATGTGATATGTTTCGCTTGTCCAGCGCAGGGCCATCGATTTCGCCTCAAGCTCCCAACCGCCCACTTTGGCCATACGGCCGGTTGCTTTGAGGAATGCTTCGCTCTTGGCCAGAGCTTGCTCCTGCTTCCTTTTTTCCGTGATGTCACGAGCAATTGCCAGCAGACAAGCCACTCCGCCCACTTCAATGACTTCGGCTGAAATCTGGCAAAGATGGAGGTCACCACTTTTGTGCCGGAGTTCGAATTCGACGCTGTCGGAGACGCCCTGCGTACGAAGTTTCTGAGTCATCTCATGGCGATCCTGTGGATCATTCCACAAACCAAGTTCGAGTGCACTCTTGCCAATGACTTCAGAGCGGCTATAGCCGGTGACCTTCTCAAATCCACTATTGACATCGATGAACACGCCATTATCGAGTCGACTGATAGCTATCGAATCGGGGCTGCACCGAAAGGCCCGCGCGAATTTTTCTTCGGACGCTTTCAGCTCAGCTTGAATGCGTTTCTCTTCCGTAATATCGCGGCCGTTGCCAAGGATATAGTTCTTTCCGTCCAGTACGATCGGGACAGCATGGATGACAACATGCCTGAGAGAACCGTCTTTGGCTCTCATCTGCGTCTCATATACAGAGACTCCCTGGCTGAATACCTGCCTCACATAATCCCTACAGCATCCGGCCTTTACGTTGACATTGAAATCCGATATTGCGAGTTCAGCAAATTCGTCACGAGTATATCCCAGATCGGCGTATGCCCGCTCATTAAATTCGATGACGGTGCCGGTGTCTGCATCTACCAGCAGGACGGAGTCCGGCGAACGATCGAACAAACACCGGTATTTCTTTTCCGATTCTGTGATCTTCTCAAGGAGCAGATCGCCTTGCCTCGAAAACAGTGCGGCGCCAAGCAGAGTAAGCACTGACATTGCAGCCAGAGCTATTATCCCTGCATCAACAAGCTGGAAAATGTTGCTGACAGAGACTGTCAGCAACACAGCAGCGATAATGCCAAGCAGAAATATGTGTCGCTTGCGTTTCTCCATGTTAGGTAACCGAGAGTATCTTGGCTATTCGTCCTTTTTGGGTCGTCAGGTTTTGCGAGATATCATCCGGAAGCGGGGCAATTGCCCGTAACCGGCTAACGCTCTCCTTCA
>JBHHVC010000291.1:0-2998 GCA_046754125.1 Candidatus Zixiibacteriota bacterium | reverse complement strand
ACTCACTGGTTATGGAGGATAAAACATCGAACATCAACTGGTGTTCTTTCCGCTGTACAAATCCGGTCAGGACCACAGCCTTGCGGTCCGGGTACATGCGGCAAAACGACTCGACAAATGCGCCGACACATCCGGTATTGTGAGCAA
Source organism: Candidatus Zixiibacteriota bacterium (assembly GCA_046754125.1). Taxonomy (GTDB): domain Bacteria; phylum Zixibacteria; class MSB-5A5; order GN15; family FEB-12; genus JBHHVC01. Next base: position 2,851 of record JBHHVC010000291.1, on the reverse strand, counting down.
CATCAAATATCATTGTCGGATGATTGCGACGACGCACGATTTGAAACCGGCCGGGCCAGCGAGTTGCGCCAATTCCGTTCTTGACAGCTTTCGCCGGAATAGAAAAGCCCTGCTCGTTCAGCAACATCGACGCCTTTGTGACCAGCGCCGCATTGTGAATCTGGTGCGAACCATACAAGGTCGGTGCGATGGCTCGCAGCGAGAATCCGTTGCACTTGAAATCGAATCGACGGGCATCGTCATGTACAACAGTTTCCTCCGTCTTAAGGCTGTGCAACGGCGCTTGTCGTTCAGAGCAGACTTTGGAAAACACTCTCGCGGCATCCGCAGACAGTAGTCCGACAAGGTGCGGTACGCCGGCCTTAATGATCCCTGCCTTTTCGTTTGCAATCTTACGCACAGAACGGCCAAGAATCTCAACGTGGTCGAGACTGATCTCAGTGGTGATTGTAAGGGTCGGATTCAACACGTTGGTAGCGTCGAGCCTGCCGCCGAGGCCGGTTTCAACAACAGCAATATCTACACCTGCTCGTGCAAAATAGTCCAGAGCCATTGCCGTGACCACCTCAAAAAAGGAGAGCTTGCGACGCGTGAGTTCCTTGCGATGCTTGCGCACGAACGCGGTCACGGACGATGTTCGTACCTTGCGGCCGTCTACTCTTATGCGTTCTTTGAGGTCGACCAGATGCGGAGATGTAAACTGTCCCGTTTTATACCCGGCCTGCTGCAGGACGGTAGCCAGCATTGCGACGGTGGAACCTTTGCCGTTGGTGCCGGATATGTGGACAGTCGGGTATTGTTGCTGCGGATTGCCTATGGAGTCAAGGAAGCCGGTGATATTATCTAGCCCGAGCTTCATGCCGAAGAACTCACGCGAACGAATATATCGCTCGGCGGCGCGGTAAGCGGAGGCAGAGGTCATTTTCTCCACATGTATCTTAATAGCTCGACAACGGTATCGCGCAGATCGGCGCGTTCGACAATCTTGTCGAGGAAGCCCTTTTCCAGAAAGAACTCCGACGATTGAAAGCCCTCCGGCAAATCCTGCCCGATTGTCTGTTGTATCACGCGCGGCCCGGCAAAGCCAAGCAATGCCTTCGGTTCAGCGATAATCACATCGCCTAAAGAGGCATACGATGCCATCACTCCGGCTGTTGTCGGATTGGTAAGGACCGAAATATACGGGACCTTCTTTTCATGGAGTACAGCCAGCAATGACGATGTTTTCGCCATTTGCATCAGCGACAGTATTCCCTCCTGCATTCTGGCCCCACCGGATGAAGAGACAATGATCAGCGGAATCTCCCGGTCAATAGATCGCTTGATTGCGCGCGCTATCTTTTCACCCACAACCGACCCCATCGAGCCGCCAATAAATGCAAAGTTCATTATTGCAAATGAGATCTCTATTTTGGCCATAGCTGCAATTCCGGCCGTAACCCCTTCGCGCTGCCCCGATTTCTGTTGCGCAAGCTTCACACGGTCCGGGTACTTCTTTGAATCCTTAAACTTTAGCGGGTCGCTTGATTCCAGCGAGGTGTCAAACTCCTCGAGTTTGCCGTCGTCGAGCAGCAAGTCGATGTATTTCTGTGCGGGAATCCGAAAATGGAACCTGCAACTGGGGCAAACCCAGAGCAACTGCTCCATTTTTTTACTGTATACAATCTCCCCGCATGACTGGCATTTAGTCCAGAGTCCCTCGGGGATATTTCTCTTCTGCTGGGGGGTGATCCCCGGTTTGGCCTTACGAAACCACTCCATGTTGCCGCGCGCTATTCACCCTCGCTCTATGTTCAGCCTCATCACCAGCGCATCTTCAGTCGGTGTGCGATAATACGCGGGACGCCTGTACAAATGCTCAAAACCGAGCGATAGGTAGAAGGCAATAGCCTCCTGGTTGCTCGGTCGTACTTCGAGTATCATGCTCTCGCACTGTTGCTTCCGTACGAACTCAAAGATACGGCGCATAAGCGCTCTGGCAACAGATTTTCTACGAAACCCGGAATCGACGCAGAGGTTGGTAAGATGCGCCTCGCCGCCGGCCCAAAGATAACAACCGTAACCGATTACCCTGCCGTCAGATGCGGCGACCAACCCTCCCCAGCCGTCACCGTAAATCTGCTCAAGAAATGCTGACTCAGGCCAGGGATCGGGGAAGATGTCATGTTCGAGTTCCATGATCCGCGGCAGATCATCTTCAGTCATTTCCCTTATGATCAGTGCCGCGTTGCTATTGTTGTTTTCGTCTTTCAAAGTTCAATTCTGCCTGCGACTTTTGAACGTACATCGGCTCCAATTGAGCCAATTCTGTCTGTCCTCTGCCCGCCAGTTGGTACAGACCAGCCTCAATAAGGTGGCTGCCATCGTATCGCACTCGGTGCGAAAAATCATCATCGGCTGCCTCGGCCAGCCCCTCAGGTGCCGAAACAGGCGCAGCTACCGAACAGCCTTGTACTCGCTCAAGCAGTTCCTTCGCGGGAAACGTCTCGATCCGGTCAATACGGCAGGTGCCGCCGCGAACCGTCGTCGCGAAATACTCGTCCTTCTTGTAGGGAACGATCACCAGCACGTCCCGGTGGATATCGCCAAGGCGTCTTGCCGCAAGGTCGAACAGATTCAGACCGACGACAGGGATCTGCAAGGCTGTGGCCATTCCCTTTGCTAGGGCGATACCAATGCGAAGTCCGGTGAATGAGCCGGGCCCGGTTGATACGACGATCGCTTCCAGATCGGCCGGAACAATAGCAGCCGAACTCATCAGGTCATGTATCTTTTTTGTAATCTCCTGCCCATGCGCCCCAACCCGTTCAACCCCGAAACCACAATTCGCTACCTCCTACCCACGGCGGGA
>JBHHVC010000290.1:0-3003 GCA_046754125.1 Candidatus Zixiibacteriota bacterium | reverse complement strand
GGGAAAAGGTGTTGATGGGGACACATGCTAACATCTACTATATAGACCTGCCGCTGGAAGAGCCGGACAACTGTGGGATAACATCGGTCGACCTTGGCGGCCAGTTGATAATGCCCGGCCACGATTTTGAGATTTCTGCAGTCATAAAGAACTACTCGGGGCGTGACCGCGATGACCTGATCGCGTCACTGTTTCTTGGCGATAGTAGAATGGCACAAATAACCGTTGAAGTTGGGGCCGGGCAGGAGGCCACCGTTCGCTTCACTCGCTCGGTGTCGCGCACCGGGTTTCATAGTGGCTATATCGAATTGTCCGACGACATGTTGGGCGAAGACAATCGCTTCTATTTTAGCTTTACTATTCCTGATCGCTTCAATCTCCTGCTGATTGCCGACGACAACGCGGGACGACTGATAGAATTAGCTCTATCCCCGGGTTCGGCGGTCAGCCAGTATTGGTCGATCAAACGGGTTGCCCCTGACAAACTTCCGGGAATAAGTCTGGCCGACTACGACGTGATATTCTGGTCTGGCATTTCGTCAACTGTAGCCGCCTACCTTGAGCGGTTCAAACAGTTCGTTCGCAGTGGCGGGGCTGCGCTGATTAACTACTCGCCCCAGTCTGATATCCGTCTTATGAACGAACAGCTGTTATCACTAACTGGTGCGTCGTTCGACCGGCCTGCACGGTTGGATTTTTCACGGGCAGGTTACTATTCGCTGGAGACGATTGATGTCGACCATCCTATATTCTCAGTGTTCGCTTTCAAAGACGGCAAGCCGCCAGGAATCCGATTCTATACTCTTCCCATGGTGCATGCAACAGGTCAGGCACAAGTGCTCGCACGATTCTCTGGCGACCGACCGGCCCTGCTTGAAAACAAGTTCGGAAAAGGTCGAGTGCTGACACTCACCGGTCCGATCGGACCGGAGTACTCCGATCTGGGCGGTCATGCCTTTTTTGTGCCGTTCATTTCGCGACTGGCTGAGTACCTCGCGGCAGACCTGTCAAGCTTCGACATGGTAATCTACACGGGCGACCCGGTGACACGGTCACTTACTATGAGTGCGGCCGTCCGAACGCCAATTGATTTATTTGCTCCCGACAGCAGTCACTCTCGGCTTGCCCCCGATGAGGGAGCAGACGCACTGACTTTGCGTGTCGGACATGTCGACATTCCGGGCATATATCGAGCAGAGTATGTCGGGCAGGAAATCGATCGCTTCGCCGTCAATGTTGATCCGCTCGAGTGCGATCTTGCAGCCGCCGATCCTGATCAATTTGCCACTGCCCTGGGCGTAGAGCAGCCACACCTGATTGAGCCAAATGTTTCGCTGGCTTCAGTTATTTCCGAACTTCGCTTTGGAAAAGAGCTGTGGCAATTGTTCATGTGGATCGCCGCAGCACTCATTCTTGCGGAGATGCTTCTGGCGCGCAGCTCGGTGGCCGATGACCAGTCATGACTCTTCTTACGGCCGAGAGAATCTCCAAGAAGTTTGACGACCAAATAATCCTCGAAAGCGTCTCCTTTACGCTGGCTTCTGCAGACCACATTGCGCTGGTTGGGAAAAACGGAATTGGCAAGACGACCCTGTTCGAAATCATTGCCGGTCGAATCGAGGCGGATGAAGGTACTATCAATCGCTCCCGATCCTGTCGTGTAGACTATGTCGAACAGGAAAAGAGCGATCATTTCGACGCTACCCTGTTTGAGTTCGTGTGCGGCGCCCGTCGTGACCTTCTTGATATGCACGGTGAAATGGTCCGACTGCAAGAGCAGCTTGCTGCATTACCCCACGACGGAGCCCTGTTGAATCGTCTGGGCAGCCTCCAGAGTCGCTTTGAACTGGACGGCGGATTTGCTTTTGAAGATGAGGTAAAGATCATCCTGAGCGGACTTGGCTTTGATGTGAACCGTCATAGCGAACGGCTCAGGAACTTTAGCGGCGGAGAAAAAAACCGTGCAGGTCTGGCTCGGCTTCTGGCCGGTTCTGGTAATCTCGTTCTTCTGGACGAGCCTACCAACCATCTCGATATCGAGTCGACCCGCTGGCTGGAGCAATACCTGCTAGGCGCTGGCCGGGCGTACATCGTGGTATCGCACGATCGAGCTTTTCTTAGTGCCGTAGCCGACAAGGTCTGGGAGATGACATTCGGCAGGATCGAACTCTATCATGGCGGAGTTACAGCATACCTCAAGGAGCGTGCCGAACGACACCGGTTGCACCAACATCACTACAGGCACCAGCAGCAGGAGATCCAGCGGCTTGAAGGATTTGTGCGAAAGCACATGGCCGGTCAAAAGACAAAGCAGGCCCAGTCGAAGCTGAAATACCTGAATCGAATGAAGCGGATTCCCCCTCCGCGTACTGAGAAGGCCGGTATGAGTGTGCGTATGAACTCGTCGCGTCGATCGTTTGCTCACGTGATCTCTGTTGAGCAGGCGACCGTTGGTTACGGAAGCGTACCGGTGATAGCGGGCGTAACTTTTGATCTCTATCGTGGTGATCGGGTAGGCCTTGTGGGGCGAAACGGATCGGGCAAGACGACTCTTCTCAAATCCCTGATTGGCGAATTAGCGCCAATGGAGGGGGGGATTCGGCTGGGAGCCAATGTCGATGTCGTGTATTTTGATCAGGAATTGTCCGACCTGAGTGAAGAGCAGAGTGTGCTGGAATCGATCTGGGAGGTGGAGCCATCGGCTGAGGTTCACGCGATGAGGTCATTTATCGCCAGATTTGGCTTTACAGGGGACGATGCCCTCAAGCCGGTGGCTGCATTGTCGGGAGGAGAAAAAACAAAGCTCGTCCTGGCACGAATTCTGTATCATCCGGCGAATCTCCTGATTCTGGATGAGCCGACCAACCATCTCGACCTCGATAGCCGTGAAGCGCTCGAGAATGCCCTGCTCGATTACAATGGAAGCTGCCTGATTGTCAGCCACGATCGTTATTTTCTTGATCGTGTCGTTAATCGGATTCTCCATCTATCTGACGGCCGGCT
>JBHHVC010000289.1:0-3004 GCA_046754125.1 Candidatus Zixiibacteriota bacterium | reverse complement strand
ATCTGGGCAATACTGGATTCGAACCAGTGACCTCTCGGATGTGAACCGAACGCTCTAACCAACTGAGCTAATTGCCCGCTCATCCGGTAATCCCACATTTTTGGGCCCTGCAGGACTCGAACCTGCGACCCGCTGATTATGAGTCAGCTGCTCTAACCAACTGAGCTAAGGGCCCAGTAAAGCCAAGTTAGGTAAGTTAAAGACCACATGACCCTCAGTCAAGCGAAATCCATCGTAGAATTCCAATGCTCGCAAAAGCCGGGAATAACCGAAAAAACTGCATGTAGTTGTTGTCGACCGTAAGCGCGGGTTCTAAAGCATAGACCCTTTCTGATCCCATGCGTCAAACCATTAGCAACGCAACCCATTGATATGTCATAGCTTAAGTCACGCGAAAGAGGGTCGCCCGGCCCAAATTGGCAACCGCCTGTTCGATCATGTCCGTACTGCAGGCATATGAGAATCGTATGGCTTTCTGGTCGTCATAGAAAACATCTCCAGGCACCGAACCGAGCGAGTAGTTGTCAATCAGGAGATTCACAAGATCGGATGCCGAACCTTCCCATTGCTCGGTGACCCTAGCATAGAGGTAAAAGGCACCTGAGGGAACCCTATCACATGCCAATATCTCGGTCTGATTGACCCCTTCAAAGAGCAGATCACGCCTTTGTCGGTATTCCATGACCATCTGAGTAACGCAGTCCTGTGGGCCATCGAGTGCTGCGATACCTGCGAACTGAGTTGGTGTCGACACGCCGTTTAGAGTATAGAGGATCATCTTTTTCAGGTTAGACTGATACTCCCGGCCGGTGCACACGGCATATCCCAGCCGCCAGCCAGTCATGGCGTAGCTCTTTGAAAAGGTGAAGCATGTGATAAGCCGATCCCGCACTTCCACTGGCCTGTTCTTGGCCAATCCGGCTATAGATACATGCTCGTGATCGTATATTATGTCTTCATATGCTTCGTCGGACACAATGTACAATCTGTGTTCTTCGGCAATATCAAGCAACGCCGTCAAATCCTCTCTCGTCTGTATACCTCCCGTTGGATTGTGCGGCGAGTTGATCAAAATAGCCCGAGTGCGAGGACTGATCCTGTTCTTAAGTTCATCCAGGTCCCAGCGGTACTGCAGCTCCGGACGCAACCTCACCATGACAAGCTTGCCTCCGGCCAGACGGATCATCCAGCCCGTGGCCGTCCAGTTCGGTTGAGGGACTATCACCTCGTCACCCTCATTGAGGATTGACTGCATGGTACAGTAGATAGCGTGCATTCCGCCGTTGGTAACCGCAATATCATCGATTCCCGACAGGTAGTCGATCCCGTTCTTTACCGATACTTTCCTGATAATCGACTCCCTCAGTGGCTTGATACCTGTTGAAGGCGCATAATGAGTCGCGTTATCGGCCAGTGCTTTTTCCATCGCATCCCGTATGTGCTCGGGAGTATCAAAACTCGGCTCGCCTGACTCCAGACGCAACGGATTATCAAGCTGCAATAGGCGGTCCCGCACTGCCACTATTCCAGAGAACATTATGTCATCAAGCCGATTGTTCACAGTTCCACCTTTAACACTGTTTCAGTTGTTTCATCAGCCTCAGCCAGAATACTGCCATCGGCCGCGACCACGAGCGAAGTCCCTCCAAATACATTTGTGCCGTCGTCTCCTACCGAGTTGATCCCTATCACACGAACAGCGTGCTCGCGAGCACGTTGCATAAGAAGCTGCTTCCATGCATCCACTCGAACGCGCGGCCAGGCAGCTATCACAAAGAGAAGTCCTGCCCCACCGGATTTCAGGTCAGCGAATACATTGTCAAAGCGAAGATCATAGCAGATGGCCACGCCGACCCGTCCAAAATCAGTTTCAAACAGGCCGGGTTTGTCGCCACGACGATAGACCGACGGCTCGTTCATTGGCTCAAACAGGTTGATCTTGTTGTAAATCTGGTAGTTCCCCTTTTCGTAGTAGAGGCAGGAGTCTCGCAGGCAGTCGCCATCGGCATAAGGGACACCGATCAATACTCTTACGTCGTAGCGCGAAAGAGTCGTCAACAATTTGTCGAGGCTGTCCACCTCGCGCGGCTGATACAGGCATCCGGTAGTGGCAAGTTCGCCGAAAGCGACCAATCCGGCGCCGCGGGATTCGGCCTGTTTCAGGTATTGCTCGCAGTCGACATCGTTGATATTCTTTTGTACCAATAGTGCTTTCATTTGCAGACCGTCAGTACCATTTCATCATTCAGATTAGTACTGGATCGGACGGCCAATATCCGACCCGCGAGCAAAAACTACTTACGTCGCACTGCACGTAATGTCAACAGATTTCGTCCTTTACCGGAATTATTCATTCGTTTCTTCTGTAGTGAGAGTGTCTCTCGTTACAAGGGATCACGCTTGGAAAATAGCTTTAACTGATGCTGACCATAGGCTATACTTGCGCGGCCGTGTCCAAACCCGCGACGAGACTGAAAGGCAACTGATGAGAACAGGTTTGTATCTTTTGCTGGCAGTGATTGCACTTCCGGTGACCTCCCCGACCGCAGCTTCTTCCACCGAGCAGAGCGTGACATTCCGCATCGGGTACATTGAGGGTGGAAGACATATTGGACATGATCTGCTGCTCAAAGAGTTTGAACGCCAACTGGAAAACCTGATGGCCGATGATACCGGATTCGCTTTCGTCCCTTACGGTTTCCGGACAGCCTCCTGGCATCGAGATAGCTGTAAGATAATGGCCTCCAGTCTTGCTCAGGTTGACGGCCTGGACCTGATCGTTGCAATGGGACCCTGGGTGGTTGAGGATCTTCTTGCCGCCGGCTGTACAACACCAATTCTGGCCATGTATCGGTTTGTTCCTAGACTGGAGGGCATAGCGTTCGACAACTCTCGCCCAATCGCCGACAACCTGTCGCTGCTGATAAAACCGGACCGACTCGCTCGCGACCTGGCCGCGATGACAGCGCTAATGCCGGTCAAACGGATAGGATTCCTGTTTTTC
>JBHHVC010000288.1:0-3022 GCA_046754125.1 Candidatus Zixiibacteriota bacterium | reverse complement strand
CGAAGACGGACCCACCCTACAGGGCTATTTCTCTTTCCTGATTGCTCCCACAGAATCGACAGACTCGGCATGAGTGCCGGTCGATATTCCCCGAAGGGTAACCACCGCAAGGTGGTTACCCTTCCGTCACCTGCCGCTCGAGTTCGTACCGCCTGTAGATACGGGCGTATAGTCCATCCCGGATGATCAGGTCATCGTGATGGCCCGATTCCACAATGCGGCCATCCTCCAGGACAAATATCTTGTCCGCCTGCTGGAGCGTATCGGGGCGATGCGTAACCAGTATTGCCGTCATGTCCGGCATCACCTCGTGCAAGCTTTCCCACAAGGCGGTTTCGGTTCGCGAGTCGAGGGCCGATGTGCAATCGTCCAGAATCAGGATTTGCGGGCGACCGACGAGCGCACGGGCCAGCGCAATACGTTGCTTCTGGCCGCCCGAGACAGACATGCCACGAGTACCAATCAACGTATCGACCCCTTGCGGGAAGATGGATATTTCTTTCCTTAGCTGGGCGACATCGACCGCCCACTGGAGTATCTCCTCGGATATACCGCTGCGACCGAAAATGATGTTGTTTCGCACCGTATCGGAAAACAGAACCGGCTCCTGTGGGACATAGCCTATGTTGCGACGCAGGTCCTCAAGGCGAAAGCGCCTGAGATCGTGCCCGTCGAGCCGGATTGTCCCGCCGGTCGGGTCGACCAGGCGTGGCACCATATTGACCAACCATGTCTTGCCTGAACCTACTTTACCAACCAGCGCAACCGTCTGACCGGGTTGGATATCCAACGACACGTTGTCGACGATCTGCCGCTGAGCGCCATCGAATGTAAACGACACGCCCTCAAATGAAATCTGTCCGCCGAAATGGTTTGTTTCAATTGTGTCCTGTCGTTCGTCGACCATAGGTTTGACATCCTCAAGCTCCATCAGCCTGTTGATAGACACCGCCGACTGGCGCGACTTGACCAGGAAGTTGCCAATGTCGAACATCGGAAAGACCAGCCATACGGTATAGAAAATGAACGATCCCAATTTGCCCCGGGAGAGGTCGGACGATATGACCAGCATTCCTCCGGCGACGAGGATAATTACAACCGCGAATTGCCAGATATACATGTATAGCGAGTCGACAACAGTAGCTGTCCGAATTGATTCTATCTCGGCTGACCGACGGTCGAGAGCTGTCTCTTCGAAACTGTCCTTCTGCACTTTTTCGCGCACGTATGCCTTGACCACTCGAATTCCCGAAAAGCAGGCCTCCAGAACATCGTTGAACCTTGATATCCGGGTCTGGAGATGATCGTACCGCTTGTCCAAAAGCGCAGAACTCCTGAAAAAGATCAGAATCAAGAGCGGCAGCGGGCCTGCAGCCCAGAGGGTGAGCATCGGATCGATGAGTATCATGGCGCCAACAGTGAATGCGACCATTATCAAGGCCTCATACAAGCGGAAAATACCGCTACAGGCGAACCATGACAGCTTTTCGGCCACATCGTCGGTCAGGCGCGTAATGACATCTCCGGTGCGGAAGTGATTGAAAAAATCCGGACCTTTCAGGGTGATCCGATCAAAGGACTCCTGCCGAAAGAGCCACTCCAGCTTCAGGTTCATCCAGGCTCTATGCCCTTGCAGAACGAGATACAGGATGCTGGCAATTAGTCCGAGCACGACAAAACTTAAGCCAAAGGTGACCGAAGGAGACAATTCAAGAACCGATCCGATGGCGTACAGCTTTTGGGCCAGCCAGTCCTGCGACACTTCGCTGGTGTCCAGGAAATCGATGGTGAAATCGATCATTCTCGGTACCGAGACCTGAAACAGTGTCTGCACCGGTGTCAACAGAACAAGGACCAGAAGCACCCACGGATATCTTCGGTAGTATTTCCACAGCCATTTTATTTTCCTAAGCATTGGCTGACACTCCATTTTTTCGTTTGAACTGCAAGTGGAACAGCTTTGCATAGTAGCCGTCGGCCAGCAACAGTTCGGTGTGACTGCCGCGCTCGATAATCTCGCCGTGTCGGATGACCAGAATCTGGTCAACGTCCAGAATAGTGGACAACCGATGCGCGATAATCAGCGAAGTACGGCCAATCATCAGTTTTCTCAGCGACTCCTGAATCGTTCGCTCAGTCTCCGGGTCGACAGAACTGGTCGCCTCGTCGAGGATGAGCACATCCGGGTCGACCGCCAGCGCCCGGGCAAAGGACAGCAATTGCCGCTCGCCTCGACTGAAGTTGGCACCCTTTTCAGACACTTCCGTGTCGTATCCTTTCGGCAACCGGTCAATAAAGCGGTCCGCTTCGACCGTCCGGGCCGATTGGACAATCATGGCGTCTGTGATCCTCTCTGATTTCAGCGAGATGTTGTCTTTTATATTCCCCGGAAAGAGCAGAATATCCTGCAATACCAGCGCGAACCTTGAACGTAGCTCTGCTTTTGGGATGGATCGGATATCCAAACCATCGACAAGGATTCGTCCCTTCTGTGGATCGTAAAGCCTGAGCAGGAGAGAAATTACCGTCGTTTTCCCACCACCGGTTACGCCAACAAGAGCGAAACGCTGGCCCTTGCGAATCTCGAAGGTTGCATCCTTGAGCACCCAGTCATCATCGTTGGTATAGGAGAACCAGACATGGTCGAACCTGATCGATTCAGCCAAACCGTTCCAGTGCCGAGGCTCTGTCGGCTCGGGCACACTAGTCGTGCGCGAAAGCAAGGCAAAGATCCTCTTCGAACCGGCAATCGCTTTTTGGATATTCGACAGCTGCTCCGATGTTCGCCAGATCGGTTCGAAGGACCGCCAGATGTACATGATAAACATCATTATGGTTCCGAATGACAGCCCCAGCAGCGGCCCGACCACTAACACTGCGCCGATCTTGACATACTCGAAGAAGAACACCAGGTTAAAGAATATGATTACGCCCATGTTGACATAGACATCGTCATCGAACTTCAGCTTGTTGGCCTGAAACACCTGCCGCTTCGACCATTCTCCGCGATGGAATATCTGCA
>JBHHVC010000287.1:0-3025 GCA_046754125.1 Candidatus Zixiibacteriota bacterium | reverse complement strand
CGGCCCCGAGGTGCAGGAGTATACGCAACTCAAGGCGCTACGCAAGAGGTCAGATTTGGTGTTTCAGGCTATTGTATTGAATCATGGAAAACTTAGTGATGCACTCTCCAGTCTGGATATAGACGTTACTATTATCGATGAGCAGCGGTACTCTTTCAGAGAAATAGTCCGTTGCGCCCGTGAGGCCCTCAGGGGACAGGTTGTCGATGTCCTACACTCTCACCGTTACAAAGAGAATCTGCTGGCCGCACGCCTTAAAAACTTTGGGCTGGCTCGGCATCTTGTACAGACAGTGCACGGTCTGGGCGAGCCGTTTTCAGGCTGGGATGGTGTGAAGGTAAGACTATACGACCGGATTAATCGACGCATCACCAGAAAACAGTTTGACCGTGTCATAGCTGTTTCACGCGATATTCAGCAGCAGTTGACAAATGTCTATGGCCAGAATTGTCTGACCACAGTGCATAATGTCATCGATCCAAAGGCGATAGCGCCTTCCCGCTCGAACGACCTGGTGCGGCAGGAACTCGGTTTATCATCTGAGGTTGGGATTATCGCAGCCGTTGGGCGACTGGTGCCGATCAAACGGTTCGATCTGTTCATTCGGATGGCACGGCTGGTAGTTGACAAGATTCCCAGTACGAGGTATCTTATTGTCGGTGATGGACCTCTCAAGGCCGATCTGGAGCAACAAGTTCACAGTGCAGAGTTGAAAGACGCAATTTTGTTCACCGGTTTTCGTGATGATATTTGGGACGTGCTGGGAGCAATTGATCTGTTTGTGATCACGTCGGACCACGAGGGGATTCCGGTAACCCTGCTGGAGGCAATGGCACTCAGGCGTGCTGTGGTCTCGACCGGAGTCGGGGGAATTAGCGAAGTAGTAGAAGACGGGTTGTCGGGGCGGCTGGTGGAGAAGGGGGATGTAAGTGGATTAGCAAGAGCATGCATCGAGTTGCTGGATTCGCCTTCTGAACGCGCACGACTTGGAATCGCCGCACGGCAGCGAGTGGAGACATGTTTTTCGGCAGAATCGGCTGCAGAGAAGTTGCACGCACTGTATCAGGAACTGAGCGGTTGCCAGTGAAGTTGCTGTTCTTCTCTCATTTTATCCCCTGGCCCCCGCACGGCGGGTCATTGCAGCGCAACTACAATTTGATTCGCCAGGCATCGAAGCACTTTGAAGTGCATCTGTTAACTTTTACACAACGCAAATTACTTCCCGGCGATGACACATTACGCGAGGCAGTCGATGCGTTGAAACAGTATTGTCACGAAATTGTTGTGCTTCCAATCGATACAGACTACAGCAGGTTGCGCTGGACATGGTTGCTTGCGACCAATCTATTCTCGTCACATCCGTATTCCGCATGGAGGTTTGCGTCAGCCGGAATGCGTCGTGAGATCAGAGCGTTGCTTGAAAAGCACAGATATGATCTGGTTCATATTGATACGATTGCTTTGGCCGGTTACCTGCCCGACTTTGGATCAGTACCTGCGGTACTAAATCACCATAACGTCGAATCGGCTCTGCTGTTGCGGCGCGCTGCCAACGAAAAGAGCCCTCTGCATCGCTGGTATATAGGGCATCAGGGGAAAAAGCTTCGACAATACGAGAAGGACTGGCTGTCACAGTTCGCGCTCAATTTGTCAGTTTCGAGCCTTGACATTGAGGGTTTGCGAGCAATCAACGGAAGTGCCGAATACACAGTAATAGCCAACGGAACTGACACCGACTATTTTCAACCGGGAAGTGTCAAGGGGTCCAAAGAACTGGTATTTGCGGGTGGCATGACCTGGTATCCAAATCGTGACGCAATGACGCATTTTTGCAAAGAAATCTACCCGCGCATCAGGATGCAGGAACCGGGCGTGTGTATGAACATCATCGGTAGCGCCGCCCCCCGGGATGTTCTCGATTGCGCCGAACGCGATGATTCGATTCGGGTGCACGGTTTTGTGTCCGATATCAGGGAGATCATCAGGGGATCTGCTGTCTATGTAGTTCCGATACGTGTCGGAGGAGGGACGAGGCTCAAGATACTCGACGCCTTTGCCTGCGGCAAATCGCTGGTTTCAACGTCAGTCGGATGTGAAGGAATCGCGGTCACTCCCGACAAGGATGTACTCATCGGCGACACGCCTGAGCAATTTGGCGACCAGGTCGTAAGGCTTCTGCGCGACGCTGACCTTCGGAGGTCACTGGAAAATAACGGCCGAACGCTGGTTGAACGGAGCTATAGTTGGGACAGTATTGGTATCGATCTGCACAAGGCATATATGCGAGCGATTGATGAATCCAATTCTTGAAAAGCTCTACGAACGAAGCCCGGCGCTCCTTCAAAACGCTGCAATCAGTCTGTACGGCCTAAAACTCTACCGGCGGGAATATGGAGCAAGATTCTTTCGTTTACTAAGGCAATTCGAGCAGCGGCAGTATCACACCAGCGATCAGTTGTTGGACTACCAGAACGAGTTACTCAGCCGACTAGTGAAACATTCTTACGAATACGTGCCCTACTATCGTAACGTTATGACACAGCGAGGGCTTCGACCGGCCGACATACAAACAGTCGATGACTTGCCCAAGCTGCCACTTCTGACGCCGGACATAGTTCGTACACGAGCGCACGAACTTATTGCAGACAACGCCGAGCGCAGGCAGCTCATTCTCGGCCATACAAGCGGCACAACCGGCTCCCCTTTGGAGTTTTATTACGATGACAACACCTGCCTTGTAAAGAACGTTGTAGACTGGCGACAGAAGAGCATTGCCGGTATCGCACCATTTGATCGTGTTGCTCTCTTTTTGGGGCGTGTTATTGTGCCTCTGTCCCGAACTAATCCGCCTTATTGGAGATTCAACTGGACCCTGAAACAGATGTTCCTTTCGAGCTTTCACCTTTCTGCCGACACCATAGGCCTATATCTGGATGCGCTCAGGCAATACCAACCGAGGGCCATAGAAGGATATCCCTCGACACTATATATAGTTGCTAAGTCACTGCTGGCGAGAGGCGAATTC
>JBHHVC010000286.1:0-3033 GCA_046754125.1 Candidatus Zixiibacteriota bacterium | reverse complement strand
GGTCGGTAGTGACCCCGCCTCTGCGGCGCAAGGTCTGGCTACCATTTGCCACTAGTAGGCCGTCTCAGAAGTTCTGTGCATGATTTTGGCAGTTTATCTTTTCACTATTCCAGTTCCAAGGTCGACATCGTGAGACTGTGCGGTGGTGGGACACGCTTGAAGGCGTCAGGCATGGTACGAGGGTACAGGCCCGTGGCGAGAGAGAGCGCGGACCGGGGACGCAACCGTGGACATCGGGCTCTTGGTTGAGGCGGTTTCGGTGCTAGAGGACCTGGCGCAGGCTTTGATGAAACTGTGCCAGAGCTGCCATGGCTTTGTTGCGGCGCCGCTCTTTGGTGTCGGTCGTGATGATACGGGTGATGTAATCAGACTTCTCGCGGGCCAACTCCATAAGATTCATCCAGTTTTCCTGGGGGACCAGCTCAAGGTAGGACTGGGCGATGTTGCTCATGAGAAGGAGTTGACTGGTGAGGAACTTGGCGTCCATGTCTTTGGCTTCGATGAGCAGCAGCTTGCAGAAACGGCGCACCGCTTTTGCCTGAAGGCCTGCACCCGTGTAGCCCCAGTTGAAGGGGTGAGCGAAGAAGTCGTTCCAAGTCTGCAAGAAGGCTTCGATGGCTTCCCGCAACTCTTGCACGGAGGTGAAAGAGGCACGATCGAGGCATTTGCTCTTGAAGATACCGAACCAAATCTCGATCATATTAAGCCAAGAGGCATGGGTAGGCAGGAAGTGAATGACGATTCGTTTGTCGTTGGACTCAAGCCACTCCCGCCGTTGTTTGCCGGTCTCGAGGCTCTTGAGGGGTGGACAAGACTCCCCGCTCAGTCTTGCGACGGTCTGGCAGAAGTCGTAGCTGAAGTGGGTGTTCAAGTTGTCCATCATGTAATCGAGTTGAACCTCTAACGGCAGAGACAGGACATGATTCGTAAAGACTTGGCAGAGCGTCTCGGTCTTGTGGTTCAGTGTGCACTGGCCGAAGACATTACCGGTTGCAGGACGCAAGAAAGCCATGAGGTCTCTGACGCCATTGCGCTCGTAGTCGTAGTCGATCAAGGCCGGTCGGCCGTTGCCTGCCGGTATGTCGGGGGATAGCCGCCGGAGAGCTTGAATGCACGTGCATTCATCAAAACAGTGGAGGTACTCGGGAGGGTCCAGATAGAGGGCAATGATTGCATCGGCCTTGGGGAAGAAGTCAGGATCGGTGATTTGAAGGAAGTATTCACGCAGATGGGGACGCAAGGCATGGGTGGTGAGGATCCGCTGGAGGGTGGCATGGCTGGGGCTGGCTCCAAGCTCTGCGGGGTTGCACTCCAGGTACGTTTCGGCATCTCTGAACGACCAGCCGGTACAGCCGGGCAGGGGAGAGCGAGCACAATAAAAAGCAATCGTTTTCAGGTAGAAGTCTTCGGTATAGATGGGGGGCCGTCCGGAACGCTTATCGTCGTACAGGTCGTGGCCCGCTTCGATTCGCTGGAGCCATCGCTGCACCGTGCGAGGCCTCCGCTCGACAAACCAAGCGATTGTTCTTGCGTCAATACCGGATAAGTTGAGAGTCGCGATCGCCGAGCGCTCCCAGAGTCTTGATCTTGTGCCTTGGGCGCCAAAGACGGATTTCTTCGTGGCCTCATCGAGCAAGGGGAAGTTGTCTCTATAACTATGCATCCAGTGGTGGAGTTTTTTTTAGATTGGTGAGCAATTCGTGGAGGTCTGGTTCAATAGCCGCGAGCCCGAGCTTCTGAACGTGGTGGCGAATCGTGCGTTCTGGTAGGTAGAGCTGATGGTGCTTGCTCAGATCCTCGGAGAGTTGTACCGAGGTCGCTTTTCCTTGCACGGCAACCTCTGAGACGTACTCCTGGATCAACTTGCCTTTGACTTCTGGGGTCACGCGATAGTCCCTCTGTTGTCCTTTGCGCTTGTCAATCAACGCGGAGAGGTCTTCTTCTTCGAGTTTCCGTGCCAAGTTCCCGGTGTGCTCTGGGGTCAATTCGAGGAGGTCGGCAACTTCTCTCTTGGCGAGCAGGCCGCTGTTGAGCATTGACAAGAGAATGGCTCTCAATTGCAGGGGATTGCGTCGCGAGATTCTGAGGGCTTTCTCTGGTGCTCCGAAATCCACGATGACTTCTTGCTCTGTTATCTGGACTCGCGGGGATGGCAACTCGGGCTGAACTGGAGGCCGGAAGGATGAGGTGGCCCGGCGTCGGTCTTCAAAGGCCGGTAGGCCGTGCTGATGCACTGCTCGGATGATGGATCTGACCGAGCCAGGAGCTAGGCCTAGGGTTTGCGAGATCTCTGTTCGGTTAGCACCGAACAGGAAGGAACCGAAACAGAGAATGCGCTCGGCTTCCTTGGTGCCCAGAATCTCCTGTGCTCTAGCAATGCGCTCCTGCGAGAGCTCAGGGGAGAAGGCGATGTTGCGGCAATCAATCATTTCTCGTTTCCTCCTGTAGTTAATCCGCTTATCTCTATGCCGATGGCGTGACAGTGCATCTATACGGCATGTACTGGACTATTATACCATAGCAGTGGATTAACTACAAGGAGAAATGTGAAATTTTATATTGCCGCTATTCGGTCAGAACTTTTGAGACGGCCTACTAGGCAATTACAAGCTGTTATGATCTCGAAAACTATTGTGGGAGTCGTCATGTTTTCGGCGTTCGATACAATCCCAACCATTCATTTGAATGGGCGGATGGTTGTTTATTTGCTCAAGCAACTGTTTGTATTTTGAAAATTTGAAATAGTGCAATAGATAGCCATTTTTAATTTGAACGTTTCTCACGTCAAAAATATTAAATGCCCGCTCTGCGACTTTGAATATTTTATCGCGATAATAAATAGCAATCATGGTCTTATTTTCTTCGTAAGATTTATTAATGGCGCGATGGCTATTTTCACTTTCAGCGGTAACGATCTGCCCGGACTGTAAGCGAACCTCATAATGAATTTCATTGACGATGCTTTCATAATAGATCTCTTTCAGAGCATTGAGAAAATGAAAAGCCGTGCTAAAATTCTTCATGAAATCTTCC
>JBHHVC010000285.1:0-3033 GCA_046754125.1 Candidatus Zixiibacteriota bacterium | reverse complement strand
AACATCAGCGAGTACCGTCGCGTCCACCTTGAGTTCTTTAAGGATCTGGTGTCATTTCAGTTGCCCGGAAAGGAAGAGACATTCGAAAAGGGAACTCTGATTCGTGGAGACAGAGTGTCTCTCGGTGAAAACGTCGAAATAAGCGGCAAGGTGGTTCTCGGAAATGACGTACAGGTCGGTTCCGGGACTCGGTTGCACAACTGCACTATCGGCGATCGAGCTAAGATAGGTAGTGGCTGCCGGATCACGGGCTCCGTCCTTTGGGAAGACCTGACAGTAGGAAACAATTCGGTCCTTTCCCACGCCATAGTGTGCAGTATGTCGCGACTGGGCAACAACGTTGAACTGCTTGACAAAGTAGTGGTGGCCAACGACTGCCGGCTCGGCGATGGCGCTACCGTCAAGGCGAACTGCAAGATATGGCCCGGCAAAACTGTCGATGCCGGTGCAACTGTTTCTACCTCTATAGTTTGGGGAGAAAAATGGAACCGGGAGCTTTTCACAAACTCCAAGATCACCGGCCAGGCGCTAACCGAAATTACTCCCGAAATGGCCGTTAGAGTAGGAGCTGCCTTCGGAGCCTTCCTCGGACAAGGGCAGTCGGTTGTGCTCAGCCGCGATGCCTCCGATTCATCCCGATTGCTCAAACGCGGACTCATCGCCGGCCTGCTGGCGGCGGGGGTAGATGTAGCCGACCTCGAAACAGTGCCTGTGCCTGTCGTTCGCTATACACTGACCCGAGGAGAGAATGCGGCCGGAATCTACGTCCGCCACAACCCGCAGGACTTCCGACAAATCGACTTGATCTTTTTTGATGGCAGTGGCATCGATATGCCCACCAGTCGGCTTCAAAAGGTCGAGCGGATGTACCTCGGCGAAGACTTCGAGCGTGCCTCGCTCGATAATATCGGCCACCTGAGAATTCCTCAACGAGTTCTCGACGATTATCGTGCCGACTTTTTGCGAAACATCGATCGGGAATTGATTAAGAAGGCCGGATTCAAAGTCGTGGTCGACCATTCTAACGGATCGTCCAGCCAGATATTTCCGACCCTGTTCACCGAGCTTGGAATCTCGGCTACCGAATTGAACGCCAACCTGAACCCGCGAAAGTTTCCGTCCTCACCGGAAGAGTATGCCCGAACCGTGGCGCAGCTTTCGGCAATAGTTACATCTTTGCATGCGGATATCGGCCTCAAACTTAATCCGGCCGCCGAAAAACTGACTGTGATTGACGAAACAGGGCAGCCAGTCGACAGCCAGACACTACTTCTGTGCACCCTCTATCTGTTTCTGCAAACTCATCAGGTGAAGAAGATAGCTACGCCGGTTGGTGCTTCGATGGGAGTAGAGGAACTCGCTGCCGAGCACAATGTGGAAGTTGTGCGTGTCGGCAATGACCATCTTTCTATGATGCGAATCAAGCAAAACAACGATGTCGATTTCGTTGGCGGTACTCGGGGAGGTTTCATTTTCCCTGGTCAGCAGCTTGGATCGGATGCAATGGTCACCACAGTCAAGCTGATGGAAATGATGGCGCGAACCAACAGCCGTTTTGCAGACCTTCGCAGCCGCTTTGAGCATCTCAATCGTCAGACCCTTTCCGTTCCCTGCCCCTGGTCAAAGAAGGGCGCCGTTATGCGACACCTGATTACATCCTCCGATCAAAAGAAGAGGCAGCTAATTGACGGAATTCGTGTTTTTGAGGAAGCTGGCTGGGTCTTGGTTGCACCCGATCGCTTCACGGCTGCCTTCAACATCATGGCCGAGTCACATTCCAAGCAACAAACGACGCATCTTGTCGATCGGTATCGCGAAATGGTCGAAGCCGGCCAAACCAGCTAGTTCTGTGGGCGGCAGACGTCTCGTCTGCCCCTTGGGACCAGACGCATTACCCTCTGCCAAATATAGAAAAGCAGCCGGTGCGGGGGCGCAATACGCCCCGTACCGGCAAAAAAATCATGATCGAACGAGCAATCAGCAGCAACAGGCGTCGCCGCAAAGCTCCTTCGATGCCTTGAAGAGCTGTTTGAGCGCGTAGGCCTTTTTCGGATCGTCGCTCGTAAGGTTAATAGTCAACCCGTTGTCCGATTCCTCGACTTTACAGTCGAACTTCTCGCACAGGTCTTTCGGGATTGTTCCGCAACATAACATAGGTCTCACCTCCTTTCATAGATGAATAGTGATGTATCTATATAACTATCCAAAAAAAATCCTATTTCCTCGATACGACCAGATCAAACAGGTTGAACTGTTTCCCACAGCATTCCACGATGACATCCCTGCGAAATGAGTAATAAACTTCGCGACCCCTCTTATCGCTGCCAACCAGCCCTGCCCGCTTGAGCATATCCAGGTGGTGCGAAATCGAGGGCTGGGTCATACTAAACTGCTGGCAGACCTCCGAAACGCAGCATTCCTGTTTCGCCAGTAGTTCCAGAATCTTCAGCCTGGTTTTGTCGGCCATCGCCTGAAAAACCTGGCAGCACCGCTCACACATTGATAACAAGTTCCTTTCATAATATAGACATTTATCTATACGTCTAAGTATAGGATTTGTTCCCTGTTTGTCAACCGGATTCTTCGATTCTTGCGTCCCACTCGGTACTCTCGGCCGAATCTGTACCGATTGGTACGCGAGCCGCGGATCGCCGGACACATTTCATATTCCTTAACATATGGAACCATAACAGGTTAATGGTCCAGGCCCGGCTCTGGCACGCCTGTTGATACATATGCCGAGCAGATGACTGGGAACAAAAGACAGCAAACCCTTGAACGGAGGAAATCAGCCATGACCAGAAAGGTACTGCTACCACTGCTCGGACTACTGCTTTTTGCGGTAGGATGCTCGGACAAGAGCGTCGAGCCGACAAACACTAACGGCCTTAACCTGACCGACCAGTTTGGCGGGTATACGGCCGCCAGCGAATCGCCCGCCTTTGGCGATGCCACCCTTGAGAGCGAGACAGTCGACAACGCAGAGGAGTTCAACGATCCAATCATGCTCAGTGGTGAGATAGATTCGCTGGT
>JBHHVC010000284.1:0-3035 GCA_046754125.1 Candidatus Zixiibacteriota bacterium | reverse complement strand
TTTGGAGCCATTGCGTCAGGTAATACGGGAACCAATGAGCGGTTCTTTCCGGCCGGGTTCGATTTTTCTTTTGTCGTTGGCGCAGGAAATTCCGACGGCTTTGTGACTTCTTTCTCTACCTTCGGGTCCCATGTTGATATTGTTGCTCCCGGACTGGACATTCTCTCTTTGCGTGCGGCCGGGACAGATATGTTCGCCGCCGGTGGGGAACCGGGAGTACGAATTATCGGACCGGATTCTCTATATTTCCTGTCAGACGGAACATCAATGGCAACGCCGACTGTTGTCGGTGCAGCGGCACTCCTGCGCTCGCTGCGTCCTGATCTGACTTTGGACGAACTCGAGGAAGCACTGCACCTCGGCGCAACCGATATAGTTGACCCGTATGATCAGGGAGACTCTCTGGTCGGTCCCGACACAGTATCAGGCTATGGGTACTTGAACATTGATGCCTCGCTGGCCCTGCTGACTCACGGTGGACTGGCCATCGCATCACCGGCGCACCGGCAAAGATACACAACCGATGTTGCTGTCAAAGCGGCTGCCATTTCCGGGTACACAGGTAGCTGGCAGCTCGACTATTCGGTCGGTCTCGATTCTGACCAATGGCTTCCGCTGGCCTCAGGCGCGAGTGTACCGGCCGATTCAGTGTTGTTTGTGTTCACCGACAGCATGCCCGACGGCCATATACGACTACGCCTCACCGATCACTTTGATTCGCGGGCGGAACTTGGGTTTGTATATGTTCGGCACAACCGTTTGGAAATAACGGGCCCCGATCCGGGAATTGAAATACAATATAACGTCCCTATATTTGGCCGTGCTTACGGGCCACAGTATGATTCAATGGCTCTGTTCTTTCGGGAGGAGAACGGTCCCGCTGTTCGCCTTAAGGACTCTCAAGGTGAGTTTTTTGATTCGCTTCTGACTGACTGGACTGTTTCCGGCGAGGGGGTGGGCGAATTTACGATTTATTTGTTCGGTTACTTCGGTCCTGACGTGCTGATCGACTCCGTTCCGGTAACGGTTACTTCGGCCTTTGCTGCCGGGTGGCCAGTAACTGTGGGCGGTCGAGGGGGAATATCTCCGGCCTGTGCTGATCTTAACAATGATGGCACCAATGAATTAATTGTCCCGACTTTTGCCGGACTGTACGTGTTCGAACCGGATGGAACGCCATTCGAAGGGTTCCCGGTTCTGCCCAACAAGGACGTACGTTGCGTACCGGCTGTTTACGACATTGATAGGGACGGTATGAACGAGATTATTTGTACCAGCGCCGATGGTATACACGTGTTCAATCACGACGGTTCCCATTCTCCAGGCTGGCCCAGGGAAATGTACACAGGATTGATCCCGTTCGGTTATGGCTACCCCAATCCAACTGTTACCAGACTCGGCGCCTTCGAAGATTCGGCCATTGTCATCATCAACAAGATCGGGCAGATTCTTGCATACGAGTTTAACGGCGACCCCTACTTCTTCTCGCGAGAGGGGCTATTCGCTTCATTCGATGCCCGGATTGCCAATTTTCAGGGGTTCGGAGGAGATAACTCGCCCTTTGTCGGGTCGACAGATCTCGATGGCGACGGACAATACGAAGTCGTGTCGTCGTACACTGCCCCCCTGCCCTACGAGGGTCTCGGCATCTTCGACGGACGAACCGGTCTCCCCGGACTGGGACTTGCCGACCCGCTTGTTGTGAATATCCGCAAAGTGTACGGAATGGCGCTGGCCGACTTAAACGGAGACGACAATCCGGAAATAATCGTCATGGGCTACGACAGCGCCCAGATACCTCACATCTGGGTCAAGACAAACGGTCTTGACGATCTGCCGGGATGGCCGGTAGCGATCCCGAGTATGGAAGGTTGGATTGGGCAGTATCCGATCATGGCCGATCTGGATCTCGATGGTGTACCCGAAATAATGACCACCTACTTTGAATTCGACGTCGGCGCGCTGTACATATTCAGAGCTGACGGAACATCGTACCTTCCGCGCGATGGCCGACCTGCGGGTGAGGCTTTCACCACTACCCGGACGGTGGGCACGCCAATAGCTGCCAATTTGACCGGGGACGATCTGCCGGAGATCATCTTCCGGGCAGGGCACATTTTCCCCGGCACTGGTCCCGAGGAGGTCTTCATTCTCGACAATCAGGCGCGTCCGCTCGAGGGTTGGCCGATCGTGACGCCCGCTCGTCCGACCTCTGTGCTGTCCTCGCGCATGGCTCCGATGGTGGACGATCTCGACGGTGATGGACTTGTCGAATTAATCATGGTCAGCGACGGGAGTCAGGTGCTGGTCTGGGATTTTGATGCGTCCTACGATAACGGCAATAACCGGGCGAAGTTTCTACAGGACAATCTCAATAGCGCGCACTGGTTGTCGCCACGAGTGTCGACTGATATAGACGATGATCCCAACGGCCTGCTTCCCGGCAAAGTTCGCCTCGCACAGAATTACCCAAACCCGTTCAATCCAGCAACTGTAATCAGCTTTTCTGTTCCAGTGCGCGCTCGTGTGCAACTCGAAGTC
This sequence comes from Candidatus Zixiibacteriota bacterium, assembly GCA_046754125.1. GTDB lineage: Bacteria > Zixibacteria > MSB-5A5 > GN15 > FEB-12 > JBHHVC01. The sequence continues at coordinate 494 of JBHHVC010000284.1, read as the reverse complement.
TTCAACATTCTGGGGCAGCGAGTCATTAGCTTGATCGATCGGGAATTGAAGGCCGGGAAACATCAGGCGTCATTTGATGGAGGCAAATTTGCATCCGGCGTTTATTTCTATCGATTGACCGTTGGAGAAGAAGTCCGCACTCGTAAAATGCTGCTGATAAAATGAAAAACTTACTGACATTGATTGTGCTCTTGCTGTTGCCGACGGTTTCGGCACATTCGGGTATTGTGGACGATCCCGACCACACTATCCTGTGGAACAGGTTTTCCGACATAGTAAGTGTGAACGAGTATATTGTCGGTGTAGCTCCCGAAGGACTTGCCGTTGCACAATACGACTCCGCGTCAGAACTCTTTCAGGTTGTAAACGTCCTCTTGTTCGACGCTATCTCGGTCGACATGAAATGCTGCGCAGACGAGCAACTGATCGTGCGGACGACTGACGACCATCTGCTGTTCTTTGATATCTCCTCCCTGCCGACCCTGCAATTCCTT
>JBHHVC010000283.1:0-3036 GCA_046754125.1 Candidatus Zixiibacteriota bacterium | reverse complement strand
ACCGTATGAGCTCTCCCGATGCTGACGAATTGCCAACAAATGTACAGTTTGTGAAAGTGACCATGGAAGGAGAAATTCCAACCGACACCGCACTGCCTGCATCGGCGAAATCGTTTTGGAATACACAGTTCTGGAATCGTGATGAGGAACCATTACACTCGACCGCTCCACCATCAGATACTCCGAGCGAAATACCGACAGCAGAGTCATGGACAAAAATGCAGTTACTAATCGTCGGCGAAGCACCACCTGAACAGCGAATCGCCGCTCCTCCGATACCAGAAGGGTCGACAAGTATGTAGCCCCTGGTTATCGTAAAGCCACTCAATACTGATGAAGAATCTTCTCCATTAGTGTACGAAAAACCGCGACTCGGATTGGCGCTGTCACCCTGACAGTCAATGATTGTCGAATCCGGTCCGAACTCCGACATCACTACGAGTTGTTTACCACCCAAAATAATATCGCGATTGCCTGCACCAGTGTAGGTGCCATTATGAACGAGCACCGTATCACCCATCGCCGCCGTGTCTATGGCATGCTGGATAGTCGCGAACGGGTTTAGCGCCGTTCCGTCACCCGTAATGTCATCCCCAGTTGTATCGACATGCCAGGCTACCGGAACATCGCAACTATCGCCAATTCCATCCCCATCGCTATCCTCTTGCACCGGATTGTAAACCAAAGGGCAGTTGTCGATGATATCGGGGAATCCATCACCGTCACTGTCGGGTTCGGTGCTCGCAGTGTCTACTATGACCAGTGGACCGGCCCAGACAGGAGTATATCCCCCACTGTCTGCAGCTACCATTTTGAACACGGTCCCTTCATTCCATGCTGATGTATCAATAACGATTATGTCGCTCGAGGACCAACTCGACAAAGTATAATAGTAGCTAACCCAGAGCCGCTTTTGCGAACCGTCTCCGGATATGCCCGGATTAGAGATGCGTGTGGCGCCGAGCACGAACCTCTGATTCGCGTTTGTCAGTAGCAAAGAATCACAATCTGCGAAAACTGTTATGCTCGTATCCAGTCCGTTCGAAAAGAGGGATGACTGTATCATACTGTCGAGACTCAGATTCGGATTATCCCAGTCAAAACCCATGGACGCTCCGTTCGTTGCCAGCGTGTTCCGAATATAGAGATCGACTTGAACACTTAGCTGTCCCGTTGTTGCGTCAGGCCCTTGAGCTAGAACCAGTTCAACCGTATCATTCGGTGCCGAGTAGCTGCAGCCTGAACTTCCGTCACAGGTCGGGACCGGTCCACCCATAAAAAGTAAATCTGCTATCATAAAGAAATCGGCGACATCTACCGAGTCGCAACCGTCCACGTTGGCCGAAGACATCACTGGCGGGGGAGGGCCGCAATGCCATAGGTAATTCATCAAGAAAGTCATATCGGAAACATCGATCATATCAAATGGATCGTCGTTGATGTTACCGCAACTGGTCATCTTATTACCAGTGGTCGCTCGAGTGGATTCTTCCCCGTGCCGGTAGTTGTTTCGCTGGTATTGTGAACTGTTCACCCCCCGTTCTTGTGTGACCATTTCGCCGGAATAGCCAGTAAAGTAACAAGTGATCAGAAATGTGAGAAAAGCAAGCACCAGCACTAGTCTTGAACCTTGGGAGCAACCGGTCATTGACAAGCACGAGTAGAATCGTTGACAACACTTCATAGATACAATTCCCCAGCTGACGTGTTTTCTGTTTTTCTATAGCAATCTTAAACCCGGCCCGGAAGCGTGCTCCATCCAGGCTGGCTGTTGAGGCGAATCAGGAGAGCAGATGCTCCCCTGAAAAACCACAATGTAATATAATCAATTTGCTCTACTTATGCATCAACTGTTTTGCCGATTCCGGAATCAACTCAAAGGTGAAGACAGGTCCGGATCGAGAACCAAATGTGCCGCTAAAAGTTGTAGCAACACACAGGTCTGTCCCGGCGCTCGTTTGCCAGGGGATTTCCAACTGATCTGATTTTAATTCGATCTTCCAAAGCGAACGAGATGGCAGTGATAGTATCCACACGGCGGCGGACTCGGCAGCAGGTATCTCGCCGGTCAGCTCTTTCAGATGCCGCCCCTCTTCATCGACGATCGTGATATGGAATGCGTGGTCCGAACCCGGGGGCGGCGGGATGGTCATATCGGGTGAAAAGTGCAATGCTAAGCCCTCGTACATCTCTAGGCTCGCGAATCCGCTCAGGGCCGCACTATCATCCGACTCGAACACTCCTGTGTTCCGTGCCTCACCATCGCCACGAAGTGTTGCCGAGATCAGTAGACCCGGGTCGACCGCCTCAGCTACCAGTTGTAACGACGGTCCCCGTTGCAAAAGAGGGCTGAACCAAATCGCCAGCGCTGCTGCTGCCGCCAATGCTTGCACGACTATTCGGGTCCGCACAGTTGTCAGTTGCCTGATTCTAGTGATCAGTCCCGGTCGATCTTCTGTTTCTTGGATCTGTTTTGAAAAGTCAGGTACGACAATAGTCGAATCAGGGCTTGCGATATCGGCCAGGACCTGTTCATCGGTGATCGCCTCCAAATCGTCGGTCATCTCTTTGATCTCTCGCCGAAATCCTCTTGAACGGGAAAGCGCCGCGATAATCTCATCGCGCTGTTGTTCAGTGGCTTCGCCCAGAATAAAAGCCTGTAACGTTGATTGTGAAGGTTTCGGAGATTCGTCTGGCCGCAGGCGATCTGCCCGGCCGATTATTCGGTCCAGCCAGTGCATTTGTGGCTTCCCGTTGCTGTCGCTGTGGCTTGCCATATCGAAAGTCTAACCTCCTGTCACCATTGTCGTTACCTGTCTCCGGTCAGGATATGCCCGACCGCCTTGAGAGCCGTTGCTCTACCCATCTGAACGACTGACAGACAGTTTTTCCGAATAATTGTCACAGTTTTTCCCCACAGCGCCTGAGGTCTTCAATATCCATTCCATATTCTACCAGCAAGTTCTCCAGCTTTTTGCGGCAGTAACCCAGGTCATTCGAGACTTTCTTCGCCTTATCTTTCTGCAAACCAAGCGC
>JBHHVC010000282.1:0-3057 GCA_046754125.1 Candidatus Zixiibacteriota bacterium | reverse complement strand
GCCAACGGAACCACAAACATTCAATGAGATTCATCTTGTGTGACAACCCCGGGAGGTCTGCCAGCCACAAAAAAGAGCAGTTCGAACAGCGCCACCCGACTACCTGTCGGCGCGGGAGAGAATGCCAACGCCCAGCGAAAAGCCGATTATGCCTATACTCAAAAGTATCCCAAGAGGCAGAGCCATTTCAGCCGGAGTGAAGTTGCGCCAAATCGCCCCTTCAATAGCCAAAATCGCCCATTTCACCGGTGATATGTGGCTCAATGTGAGCATAAATGACGGCATGACCATCAAAGGCACCATTCCACCGCCGGTCATTGAGAATACAAGCAGAATCGCCCAACCTGCACCGCCGACAGACTCCTCGGTCTTGCCGAGCACAGACATCATCATCATTATGCCGACAAAACAGACTGCGCTACAAAACATTGCGGCCAGTAGCAAGCCGACACTGCTGATATGAATACCGAAGACAATCACACCAAAGACAAGCAAAAGCGTCATCACTAAGATGCAGGCGATAAAGCAGGCCAGACCCTTGCCTGCGAGGATATGCATACGCGAGAGTGGAGCGATACGCAGGCGAAGAAATGTTCCGCGCGTTCGCTCGACAACAATCGAAACACCGAAGGACGCCGCACAGCCAATCAATGCCCATAGCAGAGCCTGAGGGAAAGTGATTTCCCACGGCGAACGGGGACCTTCGTGTTGAGCAGCGATCTCGACTATCTTCAAGTCCGGACCGGACATCGGCGAATTTTCAGCGGCCGCATTCGTATCCATCGTTTGGATGAATTTGTCAAGCGACGACATTAACCCGATCAAAGGAGCCTTCACATTGTCGGGCAAATTGTCAGCCTGATTTAGTTGATCGAGAGTTTTGTCTATTTCCCTTTTTGCCACTGTCGGATTAGTGAACATCTCCTGCATCGGCTTGAACGATGCCTCCATTATCATCCCCTGCAAAAACCCGACTTCTGCCTTCCGCCGGGGGTCAACGCCCAGTTCCAGACTGCCTCCTGCGATTCCAAAACCGCTCGACTGACCGAATCCTTCGTTGATTCGCAAATAGGCCAACAGCTTGCCGCGCCGCACCAGGCTTTGAGCCGAGTCCAGAGGCATGGCACTTGTAGTAAGCGATTGCGATTCATTGAGCGCAGCGACGAACTGCCGGGAGTAGTCAGTATTGTCTTCGTCCACCACAGCGATTTTCATCGCGCTCGCGCCGTCGCCGCTCGACGAGAAGATTGCACCGAAAAAAAGGGCCATAATCAGTGGAAAGACGACAACAAAAAACAGCCCGGGCTTGTAACGCCACAGTAGTCGAAGGTCTTTGAGCGCAATGTACCAGACAGCTCTCATCAGTCTCGCAGGCTCCTTCCGGTAAGATTCAGAAAGACCGTTTCCAGATCGGCCCTGTCGATATTTAGTTTGGAAAACTCACACCCGCTTGAGGCCAGTTCGGCGATAGTTTCCAGCGGTTGAGAAGTTTCCACACGCAGTTCACAATCATCGACCTTCCCCGGCAACCTTGATGGGTCACTCGGAGGGCGCAAGAGGGTTCCCGTGACCAGCGAATGCCCACCATGTTTGCTAATCAGCTCATCGACCGGACCGATCGCAAGAATGCGGCCTCGATCCATGATTGCAACCCGGTCGCACAGTCGCTCGGCCTCCTCCATATAGTGGGTGGTGTAGACAATCGTTCGGCCCTGTTTCTTGAGTCCTTCGATTGAACTAAAAATAGTATTGCGTGACTGAGGATCGACACCCACAGTAGGTTCGTCAAAGAGTAGAGTTGGCGGGTCATGGACCAATGCACAGGCCATATTGAGACGGCGTTTCATGCCGCCTGAAAAGGTGCTCACCCGATGGGACCGTCGCTCGCACAGGCCAGCGAAATCCAGCGCCCAATCTACCCTCTGACGCAGCCGCGATGACGACATTCCGTACAGGCGACCAAAGAAGGATAGGTTCTCTTCAGCGGTCAGTTCGTCATAAATGGCCAGCGATTGTGGCGCATTGCCCAGTTTGCGGCGGATTTCCGGCCGGGTCGGGTCGGGCTCGCCGTCAATCTCGATAGTCCCGCTGTTCGCCTCCAATACTCCCAGCATCATATTGATAGTGGTTGTTTTCCCGGCGCCATTTGGCCCCAGCAGGCCAAACGTCTCGCCCGAGCGAAACTCGAACGATACGTCGTCGACTGCTACTAAGTCGCCGTATCGCTTGCTGAGATTTTGGATTCTTATCATTTAAAAGCTTCTATTGGGCTCCGTCTATCAGGCCAACTGTGACCACAATTGCCAACATATTCAGCAGACCGTTGCGGGACAACTGAATTTAGCTGTGAATGTGCTATTACTCCGTCCGATAACATATACAACACACTACGGGGAGTTTGAAATCCAGTTGCATTTATATGTTGAATCGCTTAGATATTCGCTCAGGCATGATAGAAGTCAACACCCACACGGGAGAAAAACTATGATCAAGAAAATCGAACAACTACTGGGAAATAGCAAGGACCTGCTTTCCCACAAGTGTCAGACAATCGACAAGTCCCGACTGCATCTTCCGGGTCCAAATTTTGTCGATGATGTGGTCGCCCTCAGTGACCGCACGCCGATGGTCATGCGATCGATGAACTGGCTGTTTAACACCGGGCGGCTTGCTGGCACGGGCTATGTTTCGATCCTGCCGGTCGACCAGGGGATTGAGCACACAGGCGGCGCTTCCTTCGCGCCAAACCCGGACTATTTCGATCCAGCCAAAATCATCGAACTGGCTATTGAAGGCGGCTGCAACGGAGTCGCATCGACTTTTGGCGTGCTGGGTTCGGTGGCGCGCAAATATGCCCACAAAATACCCTTCATTATTAAGCTGAACCACAATGAGCTAATGACCTATCCCACAAAGTACGACCAAGTGATGTTCACATCGGTCAAGGATGCCTTCAACATGGGCGCGGCCGGAGTCGGCGCCACTATCTATTTCGGCTCGGATGAGGGCAATCGCCAGTTGCTGGAAGTGACCGAGGCTTTTTCGGAAGCGCATGAA
>JBHHVC010000281.1:0-3097 GCA_046754125.1 Candidatus Zixiibacteriota bacterium | reverse complement strand
AGTCTTTAGATTCTGTGGGAGCAATCAGGAAAGAGGAATAGCCCTGTAGGGTGGGTCCGTCTTCGAACCCGCCATCACGACCGCGGTCAGTTCTCGGCCAAAAGTTCCTCCATCTGGTCGACCAGTTCGGCGAAGAGGTTGATAGTGCGATTGATCGGTTCAGGGCTGGTCATGTCTACTCCGGCATCTTTCAAAACGTCGACCGGATACTTGGAACTGCCCGTAGAGAGAAACCGCAGGTAGGTTTCGAGGTCATCTTTGCCGCCATCCAGAATCTTCTGCGAGAGCATCTGCGCTGCTGAATAGCAGGTTGCGTATTGGTAGACATAGAACTGGCGGTAAAAGTGGCCGATACGCAGGCAGCCGAGGTCGTTGACTGAGTCGATCACTAACTCCGGTCCCCAGTATTTCTGATAGATATCACGGTATGTCTTGCGGAAATAGTCAGCGGAAAAAGCGTCCCCTTTTTCGATGCGGTCGTGGATAGCGCGCTCAAACTCTGAAAACATAACCTGCGTATAGAATGTCCCGATTATCTGCTCTATATAGTAGTTGAGCAAGCCAATTTTTTCCTCTTTGGTTTTAGCATTTCGGAACATGTACTTCATGAGGACAGCCTCGTTGCAAGTCGAGGCAACTTCAGCAACAAACAACGAATGGTCGCCATAGATATACGGCTCGTTGCGCTGAGTGTAGAAACTGTGCATAGCGTGGCCCATCTCGTGAGCCAGCGTAAAGACATTATCGAGCTGGCCGTTGTAGTTAAGCAGCACGAAGGGGTGTGTGGCGTAGGTGCCCCACTGGTATGCACCGGAGCCTTTGCCTTCTGTTTCAAAGACATCGATCCAGCCACCGTCGAGGCCTTTGGCGAATTCGGCGAGATATTTGTCGCCCATCGGCTTCAGCCCGCTCAGATTCATTTCCCTGGCCTCTTCGTATTCGTAGGTACGCTTCATTTCCGGCAGTATGGGGACCCACATGTCATAGCTGTACAGTGTATCTACTCCGAGAAGTTTCTTGCGCATCGAGGCCCACTTGTGCAGGGGAGCTAGGTTGGAGTTGACGGCATCGATCAAATTATAGAACACATCGACGGGGATGTTATCCCCGGCAAGAGACATTTCGAGACAACTGGAGTAGCCGCGCGCTTTCATGTAAAAGTAATCGCGCTTGACCGAGGCTGACAACGTAGCTGCCAGACTGTTTACATGAGCAAGATATGCCTTGTTGTAGGTCTGGTTGGCATCACGGCGAACTCGACGGTCGCTCGACTCCAGGAACTTGTAATAGCGGCCCCGGGTGAGCTTGACCTGATTGCTGTCCTCGTCGAAGATTGATCCGAAAGTCACATCGGCATCTGTGATCATGCTGAAAATCTGCGATGGCGCGGAAGCAACAGGATCGGCCAGCGCGAGTAGCTCTTCTTTGTCGGCATCGAGAATGTGTTCTTTTTGGCGGATCATGTCCTCCAGATAAAAGCGGTACTGATCCAGCTCGGGGTTACTTCCAAGCATGGTCAGCAGCTTATCGCTGTCGATGTCCAGAATCTCAGGCTCGATAAACGAGGTTGCTTCGCTGAACTTCGCTGACAGCGCGGAAATCCGTCCGCCAAGTTCCTGAAACTGGCTTTCGCGATTGTCTTCATCAAGCTTAAGATAGGCATACACATAGAGGTTTTCACCGATAAGGCCCAGCGAATCGCTCAATTGCAGACAATTGAGCAACTGATCGGCTGATTCGCCCAGATTCCCCTTGAACTGCTCCATGCGAGCCATATTATCTCTGAAACCTGCAAAATCCGCTTCCCATGCGCCCAAATCGGAATAAATGTCTTCAACTTTCCACTTATATTTGGCGTCGATATCGCTTCGTTGGGGGACTTTTTCAGTTCCCGCAGCTACGGAGCAGTATACTAGAGTCCACAGCACAAAAAATGTTGATGCGAACATAGTGACTGTTTTTTGACTTGGCATTGTGCGCTCTCCCTTATAGGTTACCGCGTGAATATCGATGGTCTGTACAACACTCGCTGGCAGAGAATATAGTCACTGCTTTCAGCGATGGAAAGATGATTTAACACTGGACATCAGCAAATGAGCAGCTACACATACACGACCACCGTAATGCTCCCGGCTACCGATGCCGCCGGAGTGGTGTTTTTTGCCAACTACTTTGCTCTGTGTCACGACGCCTACGAGTCATTCATGGGCTCAATCGGCTTCGGCTTTCGTTTCATTTTTGAGCAGGCTGATTACCTGTTGCTTATCGTTCACGCGGAGGCCGACTACAAGCAACCGCTACGTGTTGGCGACAAGGTGACCGTTACTCTGGACGCAGAAGAAATCGGTCGCTCGTCGTTCACCCGTGCCTATACTATCGCCTGCGCCGACGGCAGCACTACTTGCGCTGCCAGGACTGTGCACGCGGCCGTCGACAAGAAGTCCGGGCGCGCTGTTCGGTTATCCTCACGCCTTAGCGAAGAACTGGCCAGTATCAAGCAGTCTTAGCAGCGATGAGTTTTTGGGCAATGCCAGCGAACCATTTCCTGTTCGGTTTGAACTGCTTGGCTTCGGGGTCGTCCGGCCAATTGAGATAGTGAATCGGCAGCTTGAACCGAGGCAAGTGCTGTTCGAGGTCTGTTGATAGCGATTCGCAATCGACTGATTGGTTGTCTTGTGCGCGTACAAATGCGACCGGACGATGGCCATACTGCTCGTCGGGTAGACCAACCACTATGGCCTGTTCGATTCCGGTGCATAACTCTATGGAACGCTCGATTTCCTCGGGATGGATGTTCTCTCCACCGGAGATAAGCATATTGTCTATCCGTCCGAGCAGGTGCAGCGCGCCTTGTTCGTCTATTAGTCCGACATCGCCGGTGGCGAACCATTCACCGAAGGGTCGCTCACCCAGATAGCCACGAGCGAGAGTCTGACCGCCGACAAGAATCTCTCCACTTTCCAACACGCGCAGCTTTCGGTATGGCAGAAGCTTACCCGAATCTGCGCATTTGCTTCCCGGGAGTGTGGTCGTCACTTGCGATGCCATTTCAGTCAACCCGTAGCTGCAATAAAGAGGAAGACCTGCTTCAAGGGCG
>JBHHVC010000280.1:0-3111 GCA_046754125.1 Candidatus Zixiibacteriota bacterium | reverse complement strand
GCCACAGCCCCTGATCGACTAATTTGCTCACAATGATCGCAGGGTCGTTACAGTTCGGCAAGAATAAGCCCGCCGAGAACAATCAGACCGCCAACAACAAACGACACACCTAAAGTCTCTCCCATCCAAATATGTGCGATCGAAACTGCCACTACCGGTTGAAGATTGTGATACACGGCTATTCGGGTGGCATCCATTTGCCTAAGCACCCAATACCACAGAACGTATGCACCCACCGATGTACCGATAGCCAGATATAGCACCGAGCCCCATGCCTGCCAGGTAACAGCCGAATAATCAGAGGCCAAAGCGCGAAACAATCCGAATGGGAAGTAGAAGAGCGTTCCTGACCCGAGCGCGTACGCCGTCACCCGCATTGCTCCATACTTTTCCACCAATGGCTTGCCTAAGACTGTGTAGTAGGCCCACGCGATGACGGCAACCAGAATCAGCAGGTCCCCCCAAAGGTAGTCAATACTGATTTCGATCGCACCAGTAATCATGATCGTGGCTACTCCTGCCAGGGCTATGGCCGTTCCCGCCACTCGCCGCCAGAGAAGTTTCTCTTTCAAATGAATCACTGCTGCCATGAGAATGAAAACGGGTGTGGTAGCAAATAACAGCGATCCGTGCCCGACTCCCGTGAGATTCTGACCGGCCAGATAAAGAACTTGATTCCCCGGAACGATCAATAGTCCAAGCCCGATAATTTTCCATAGATCAGATCGAGCGATTGGGAGATTACCCCGAGACCTCCTCGCCAGGACGAAGAGAATCAGCACCGAGATCACGAATCGGAAAAAGGCGAAAGTAAACGGCTCGATCTGTTCGAGACCAAACTTGGCAACGGGAAAAGTGATCCCCCCAAGCGTCTGTTGAAACAGCAGAACCGGGATGATAATGGCCAGACTGTGACGCCGGAAAGTGGGCGAGCCTGAATGTGTATTCGTCATTTTCCAGCGTCCCGGCGGGACATATCGGCACCTGCCCGGCTGGACCATGCCTGGCCCACACAGGCAGGGTCGATGCTCAAATCAGGGCCTTGACTACGCCGCCATCCACCGGGATCGATGTACCGGTGATATAAGCAGCTCGTTCGGAAGCCAGGAATGTAATCAAGGAAGCCAGTTCGTCCGGTTCGGCCAGTCGACCGGCGGGAACAGTAGCTGCGAAATCGTTCAACACATCGTCGCGCGATTTCCTACTCTCCGATGCCCGTTTATCGGCAAGCTCAATCAACCTCTCGGTCATTGTGTATCCGGGACAGACGCAGTTGGCGGTTATACCGTGCCGTGCGTAAGTGTTTGAGATAGTCTTACACATTCCGGTCAGCCCCGCACGATAGCTATTGGACAGGATCAGGTCGTCGATAGGCTGCAGGACGGCGACCGATGTGATGTATATGAGTCTTCCCCATTTGCGCTCCACCATGTCATCGACAACGCCGCGCGTGAGATTGACCGCGCCAAGCAGCACCAAATCGCCTGCCTCCTGCCATTGTTCGGCAGTGGTTTGAGAAAACAAACCGGGCTGCGGCCCGCCTGAATTAGCCACCAGAATATCTACCATGCCGGCTGCTTCCAGGATTCTATTCACATCGACAGGCTTTCCTATATCACCGGTCACCGTCACTACGGACTTACCTGTAACAGACTTGATTCGGTCGGCTGACGATTGCAGGCGCTCCCCGTCACGCGAGTTGATTGTCACCTCGACCCCTTCAGCAGCCAGCGACAGTGCGGCGGCGGCGCCAAGCCCGCTGGAGGCACCCGTGACAAGCGCCCTTTTACCGGCGAGAGCGAGGTCCATCAGCGCTTTACATGCCCAAGTTCGACAGGCAGTGCCGCCGCAGTCTTACAGCCGCGTTCGAAATCGGCAACACCAAATCGTTCATTGGGCGAATGAGCATTGCAATCGTGCTGGCAAAACCCTATCAGCAGCGTATCCAACCCGAGAATCTTTTTGAAATCACCCACCACCGGAATAGACCCGCCCTCCTTGATAAAAACCGGGGCCTTACCAAATCCTGTCTTGATAGCCCGACCGGCTGCATCCAGCCAGGGGCCATCAGCGGGGACTACTACTCCTTCTGCGCCACCATGTTTTCTTACAACGACACGCACCGACTTAGGAGCTATCTTTTTCAGATACTTTTCTATCTTGTTGCAAATATCGTCAGGTTTCTGATTAGGAACCAGACGCATTGTAATTTTACACGAGGCAAACGACGGTATGATCGTCTTTGCCCCTTCCCCCTGATATCCTCCAGTGATGCCATTAATGTCCAACGTAGGGCGCGACCATGCTCGCTCGAATGTCGTGAATCCCTTTTCTCCGGATAGTGCCAGTACACCGAGTGACTTCATGTACTTCGCTTCGCTGAACGGAAGCCGCTTGAACTGCCCACGTTCCCACTTGCCTATCGGCTTGACACCTTGATAGAAACCGGGCACAGTCACTTTGCCATTTCCGTCATGCAATTGCCCGATCATATTACACATCACATTGACCGGATTGGCGATAGCTCCGCCGAACGACCCGGAATGTACATCGCGATTGGGACCGTAAACAAATAGCTCTACAAAGGCCAACCCGCGAAGGCCGAATGTCACTGCCGGCAGATTCTTTCCAAACTGGGCAGTGTCCGAAACGACAACAATGTCGCCGGCAAGCAGCTTCTTGTTCTTCTTGATGAAAGCAGGCAGATTTTCCGATGCGATCTCTTCCTCACCCTCAATCAGGAACTTGACATTGACGGGAAGCGTTCCGGTAGCTCTTATTACCGCCTCCAGCCCTTTGATATGCACGAACGTCTGTCCCTTGTCATCAGCCGAACCGCGCGCATAGATGTGACCACTGCGAATCTCCGGTTCAAAGGGAGCCGAATGCCATAGGTTTAACGGTTCGACTGGCTGGACATCGTAGTGACCGTAGTACAGCACAGTAGGTAGCTTCTTGTTTACTAAATACTCGGCGTACACCACCGGGTGCCCCTTGGTCTTACACATCCGGCTCTTGAATCCAATTTGCTTGAGATGCTTACATAGCCAGTCTCCACATGATTTCATATCTCCCCCGTGCTCGGACTTTGCCGACACAGACGGAAATCGC
>JBHHVC010000279.1:0-3125 GCA_046754125.1 Candidatus Zixiibacteriota bacterium | reverse complement strand
AGAGCCTTTGGACGTCTTGTCACCGAGCGCCCAATACTCCTGCCTCGTCATCGGCTCCAGCGGAGTATCATTGGTTCCATCCCGGATAAACGCCTCGTGAATCTTCGTGGGTCTGTCCACATTCACATCACCGCCGGCTCCGATAGTATACGAAGCATTCCCGTCAGTGAGTGATACGGATATGGACTGAATGAGCCAAAGTTGCAGGCCATCAGCCTGCCACTCTTTGATTATGAGATTGAGGGCCCGAGAGCCGGATGCTATCTGCTCAGCGCTCGGTGCCTGATATTCCGAAATCGCGCCGCAAGCACGCAGCGCTTCCTTTATCAGTTCGTCCCGATTCAGTTTGAAGTCTATCGAATTGGATGTTGCCATTATAAGTCACTCGCTTTTACATCGCCGGGGCTGAGGAAAGTATCAGTGGGCTCCGGTCGCGTAAATGCTACAGATTGATCATCCTTCGTGCCCCGCACAAAGTCCTGCGGGTGCCTTGGCTCCCAATCTTTTTCGCACACCATGAATCCGTCCCAGCGGCGCCTCAGCTGGCTGGCCTTGAACTTGAACCCGCAAACATCGCAGATCGCATTCCAGTCTCCATGCTTGTAGTAGTCCGCCTGTCCCATACTGGCCCTGCCTGGCATTGATCTAGCTCAATCGGAAAGTCTGCCACTTCACAGCGAAAATTGGAAGTACTATCGTCTCCTCCTCCTCCGAAGCAGCAATCTACATATCGCCGCTGTGTGCGTGCAAACGGTGCTCACCGAGCTCGCAACAATAAAAACAGTGTCTGCAAAGGCAGTTCCGACCGCTGTGATCGCCCGCTGAACTTGGGTCAAAAGGCCCGCAGATAAGCCTGTTACACCAGTCGCTACGACACTTCGGACTACCTTCGTCGTCTTGCTGATACTGGTCACTCCAGACGCGACAACCGCCAATACTCGGCGAAAAGTAGTGGTCGTGCTTCTTCCTACCAGCCCCGTTGCTTGCACAGCAAAGGCTCGAACTCGAGTGGATACCCTGGAAAATCCGATCAGTCCGGTTGCGACTATATTCGCCGCAAATGACGATACCATCATCCATGAGCTGGTCACGATCCCCGTTGTAGTAACAGCGAACGACTTCAAAATCAGCTGAGCATAAGACGAAGCGGCGGCACATACAGCCACAACGGACGATGTAACAAACATCTTCTTCACGCCTGTCGCCATACCCAGCGCTGTCATAGCCATAGTTCGGAACCTTGTCGCCACCCTAGAAAAGCCGATCACACCGGTCGCAGTTATCGCTCTGGCAATGTACATCTGAGCAAACTTCCCGAGCCCTGTAACTCCCGTAGCTATGACCGTTACGGTTTTAGAGAAGAACTTCGCCGTAACAAGCGACGCAACTCCTGACGCCTGTACCGCAAAAGTTCGAGCGTACCCGCGCACCCAGCTGACCAGCGGCACACCAGACGCCACCATATTATGGCTCCGGAAGTAGGACAGGACTCTGGATAACCCAGGGAGGGCAGTCGCAACGGACGCCAAAGTTTTCGCAAACGTAGCTGCGATGCTATTCACAGCCACACCTGTTGCAACTATCGGCATCGACCGAAAATACGACTGCATCGTGGAGAGGCCGGTAACTCCTGCTGCAACTATCGGAGCTGCTTGGGTATACAGCGTGCCGCCACCTTGCCCGTAATCCACGTTAGCTACGATGTACTCATAAAGGGCCGTGCCTTTGCCTCGGGCCGCTGTATCAATCACCTGGAAGTATGGTTGCCCACCTGCGGTAGAGTCCCCACCAGAACAATCAACCCCGCCCGAGGCCCACCATACATTCGTCTGGTTTGTCCGGTCAGCTGCCGAGGTATATACGTCCAGCGACACTGTGTCCGCGTTCGGGTCGTAGGTGATCCTCCAATAGTACCATGTGCCATCAGTAAGGCCGGACGGAGCTTGCGATTTATTGCCGGTTGACAACGTACCAAGCTTTAATTTACCGGGCCGGTTCTCGATGTAGTATCCGGCATTGGCATTCTTCGCGCCATACGTGACAGCATCAACTACTGCTCCCTGATATAGGCGAGCGTTAGAGTTGGATGTTACAGGTTTGACGTCTAGCAATATCTCCTGATTCGCACTGGCATTGGAATCGAGGAACCCAGCTCCACCGAACGTCGCGCTTATATCATCATACAGCGCATAATCATCGACGTCCCCATCACCAGAATAATCCGCCTGCGTGCTCGGGCTATAGGTCGCACTTGTCGGCCCAGTGGCCGAATCGAGAACGAAACTCCCAAGGGACGGATCAAGAGTCTCAATAGCCATCAGAGACTATTCCACGCTTGCCGTGCTTGCCATTTGAATCGCCTTACGGGACTTTCAAACCCGCAATCCTCGCATTCGTACCACCACCCCGTTGGGTGGTTTCCATGCACGGCACACTTCGCTGCCGTATTCCGGTACGCCTCAATATCAGAGCTTTTGCACCTTGGACATAATTGCGGGATAGCCACGATCCCTCCCCCGGAATTACGTCTGTTCTAGCGTGAACGTGAACTCGATCTTATCGCCAAGGGCCAGAGAAATTCCTGTAAAGTCCGAATGTAGAATCAAAATGCCGCCGGTTGATGCTGTGAATATGCCGGCATTCGTGATTGTCTTGGCCCCGTCTGCCGTCATTGTCGCCAACCACTGATTCTTATCGGCCAGAGGCTGCGAGTCAGTCGTCGCCACACGGGCCTCTGACGCTTCTGTGAACAGCGATGTGTCACCTTTTGCTGCTGTGCCAGCACCAGTGCCCCATCCGCAGTAGTATGTACCAAACGCGGTGATCTGATCGACTACGTGCTCTTCTCCTACCTGAGTATATATATGTCAGCCATTCAGAGTACCCCCAAATCTTCCCAGTTGTCGTTGTTCGCCCGTTTTACACGCGCTCTCACAGTCAGCTTGGGCTTCGTTCCAACAGCGTGTGCCCCGCCTCGACCTTTTCCGATCTTAGATTCGTACACTCGCCCGCGCACTCCTCTCGGGGCGGTTCGCGTCTCTCCGCGAAACCGGGCTTTGATGTCTTCTACAATCTCTCTCACTGACACATCATTAACCTCTCTTTTTCATTTCCAGAATGAGTGT
>JBHHVC010000278.1:0-3134 GCA_046754125.1 Candidatus Zixiibacteriota bacterium | reverse complement strand
CGACTATCGAGTCATTCTTGTCTCTCTACAGTGTCGGCCAGATTCGGGAACACTGGATTGTTCCTGCATACACTGCTCGGCTGCCATTGTCATCGGTGAGCGAGTTGGCCGGTCTTTCCGATGTCCGGCTGGTCGTAGAAAACGCGGCCCTTGTATTCGAAGAGCCAGTTTCGGTTGTCGCCGTTTCATCGGCCGTATCCGGCGTATCGAGCGAGTTATCTCGACTCGGTGTACCACAACTTTGGGCGAAAGGTTTGACCGGACGCGGACGTCTGGTCTGTTCGTTTGACACCGGCGTACAGGGAGACCACCCTGCCCTCGCCTCCAAGTGGCGGGGCAATACATCTACACTGACGTCGGCATGGTTTTCCAAAGTGAATCCGAACAGTGCACCGGTCGATGATCGAGGCCACGGAACCCACACTATGGGCATCATGGTGGGATCAACTCCTGCTGACAGTTTCGGTGTGGCTCCGGATGCGCAGTGGATTACTGCCGGGATTATCGACCAGCCGGGGAGGACTCTTTCGGCTACGATCTCAGACATACTGGAGGGCTTCCAGTGGTCATTGGATCCCGATAATAACCCAGCCACCACCGATGACGTACCCGATGTAATTCTCAACAGCTGGGGTATCCCGAAAGGTCTGTTTGCTCCCTGCGATCCAACCTTCTATCATGTCATTGACGCCGTCGAGGCCGCTGGGATCGTGACAATCTTCGCATCCGGCAACGAAGGTCCGGATTCGATGTCGCTGCGCAGCCCGGCTGACCGGGCCACCACTTCGACCAACTCATTTGCGGTTGGAGCCGTAGATAGAGGGGACATCGTAGGTTCGTTTTCAAGTCGTGGACCGTCATCTTGCGACCCGGATCAGATCAAGCCCGAACTGGTTGCGCCGGGAGTAGGGATTCGTTCATCCTTCAAGGGAAGCAGTTATACGAGTATGACGGGAACGTCGATGGCAGCGCCATACATAGCGGGACTGGTCGCACTTATGCGCCAGTACAATCCCGATGCGACCGTAGAAGAAATCAAGACCGCCCTTATGCAATCAGCAGTCGATCTCGGCCCGCAAGGAGAAGATAACGCCTACGGACACGGACTACCCGACGCCTCGCGCCTACCGGGCTTGTTGCCCGATCCGTCGTTACCGCGAGTCACGCTGGTCGACCAGCAGATTAACGGAGACGGAATTGCCTTTCCAGGTGAACCGTTCCAGTTGAGCATATCGCTGGGCAACCAGGCAGGGGATGTAGACTGGGTACGCGGTACAATTCGCGCCGTCGACAGTTCTAAAGCGACCGTATTAGCGGGCACGGCGGATTTTTTCTTTGGTCTGGGCAGCACCAGTGCCGGCAACAATGTTCCCTTTGTGATCCTGCTCGATTCATCGCTGTATCACGGACAATCGATCAAACTCGAATTACATTTGAAGCTGCCCGGAGGGCGACCCTTTGATACGCTGCAACTGTCAATCATCGCGGGAATCGTTCCAAAAGGTACGATTGAGGTACATCATTCCGGACGACTCGATCTGAGTGTGTCGGATTTTGGCCAATATGGTTTTGGCCCCGGATCGATTTATTCGTTGCCTGGAGAAGGACTTCGCTTCGATGGCAGCGAGAAGATGTTGTACGAGGCGGGAATTATTGTCGGGGGTACTTCCGAGAGTCTTTCCAGTGCAGTGCGCGACAGCTCCGCTCGCTACGCGGTTCCCGATTTTGATCCTCTTGAGAGTTTTCAAACCTGGATCGACGCAGCCGGTGGCAGGCACAATCGAACCGTGATCGGCGACACACGGTCGCCTGACGCAAAGCCTGTCACAATCATACAACAGACAATCAGCTATGACACATTCGGCGACGATGAGTTGGTCCTTTTCTTCTTCACAATCAGCCCCCTGGCTGGAAGGAGTGTCGATTCGTTCCATTTCGGGTTTCTTGCAGATTTCGACCTGTCCGACGATGGAAGTGATCATGTGGCTATAGATTCAAATTACATGGTCATATCTCAAACGTCCAGCAACCGACCGGGAGTGGCGTTGGTAGGACTACAAAATGTCAACCGGCTCGCGCCGATCGACAACGGACTGACTAAGAAAGGGTTCAACGACAGTGATCTTTTCTCTCTGCTCAGCGCAGATTCTGCAGCACCGCTCCCGGACGACAGCGGTGACCTGTTGTTTGTTGTGGGCGCCGGTCCCTTCACACTGAACGATGGCGACTCAGTGACAATAGCATTTGCCCTGACGGCGGGAAACAGCAGGGACGAAGTTTTACAGAAAGCAGACAGAGCGCGTTTCCTTTACGAGAGGCTGGCCAGCGGCTCCGATCTAACCGCGCCCGTTGTTCCGGATGGATTTATGCTCAATCAGAATTATCCGAATCCATTCAATCCGTCCACAACTATTAGTTTCGAACTCTTCAAAGGCGAACAGGTGATCGTTTACGGTCGCTACACCGGTCACGGACCGAAAACCGTGAAACTGACCGGCTACGTCAAAGGTGAAAAGAAAACAAAAGTCTCAATCAAAGAGCCTGGCGCGAGCAAATGGAGCCATGTGCGTGTCGCTGATGGGCGCAGTGCCAGCATTTTCACAACCCCTGATTCTTTCCAGGTAGACGGCGAGTTTGACATGCTCGCATGGGACAGTCGCGGCCAGGCAGTCCACATCGAACGCTCGCCGCAAGAGATCACAGACAAGAAGAAACTTTCAGTGTTCGTCGGAAAAGGAAACCCTACACTGTCACTTGCCGGGAACGCTGTCGTGATACGCAAGGACGACAGACTAGGTCCTGGACAGATGCCGCTAGAAGTAGTTGGCAAGGCCGTCATGTCCACAAGGCTGGACAACGGCAATGTGATGAAGTCAAAGCCAGGCGTCAAAGGCCAGGTGTGGGGCTTTGACGGCGCGGGCAATGCGCAAATGCTGCGTTCGGCAAGCGCCAAGGCAATACAGGACGAGGCGCGAACCCAGGCGCGTTCTGCCTGGAAGGAGTATGAAAAAGCGGCAGCCAAGCTTGAGAACGAGAAGAATCCGAAAGGGGAGTACGCCACTTCTCCTGTTGACCAAGCAAAATGGAATGTCAAACTACACGAGCAAGACTCAAAGAAATCAATCAAGACGCTC
>JBHHVC010000277.1:0-3185 GCA_046754125.1 Candidatus Zixiibacteriota bacterium | reverse complement strand
GTCATTGCGCCAGTACTCGATCTTGCCGCTCTGCGTGCCGATTAGCAGATCCAGATCGGTGTCGTTGTCCCAGTCGACCAGCACCGGTGCGGCGCTGAAGCCGACATCAATTGACTGAAATTGGGTGCTTATCAGTTTGAACGACGGCTGGCTGGCAGACCCGACATTCTCGAAATGGGCAAGAGTGCCCAGTATACCGCCGACGAGAAGGTCCAAATCACCATCGCCATCCAGATCTCCCAGGGTGGGCATTGAGTTGCTGCCGAAATCGATATTGTCAATATAGTTCGTACTTGCCTGTACATACGATGGAGCGGTCGGGGTCCCGTCGTTGCGAAACATTCTGAGGTTGTCGATATCGGCCCCGTTGGCTACTCCCACCAGCATATCAAGGTCTGTGTCGGCATCCATATCAGCAATAGCGGGATGGTTAAATCCGATTGTCGCCACTGGCAGAAAATGTTCTGTAGCCAGAGTCAGGTCCGACACAGATGAATTGCCAAGATTCTCAAAATGATACATTTTCAGATTGTTAATGTCACCCCAGAAGAGGTCGAGGTCGTTGTCGCTGTCAATGTCGGCGAACCGGACTGCAGAAAAGCCGTGCTGAGGGTTTCGTTGCCCCCCCCCACCGGGAAAAGCCAGAATAGAGTCGTATCTGTCTGTTACAAACGTAAATGAGTAATTTGTCGAGTCACCGACATTTTCCCAGTACTCCAGCCAGCCGGTGAGGATACCAAAAAAGTAATCCAGGTCGCCATCGCCGTCGATATCCGCAAAAGTCGGGGTATTGTTGATTCCAGTATTGAAACCACCGAAGGCAGTGTCTACTAGTGTAAAACCAGTTGCACCGGGACCAATATCATTGCGATAGAAAGTGATGGATCCTGCTCGAGAGTCACAAAAGAGGTCGAAGTCACCATCAGCGTCAATATCTGCAAATGTAAACCAAGTACCAATATCCAACTCTCCAAGGCGTTCGCTGATTGCCTGCCAGCTCGGCTGTGACAAACTGCCCACGTTCTTGAGGTAGATCAACCGGCCATCTCGCTGCCCGATAAACAGGTCGGTCAGGGCATCATCGTCATAGTCGAGAAGAACCGGCTTCGGGTCGTTTAGCCCGCCAAGAAACGGCAGTTCCAGCGTGTCGCCCCCGACGGTGACCGGCCAGGCGGCCTGATCCTTTCGATACTGGGCCGGTGCAGTTGTCGCGAGAGTTAGAAGACAGAACCCCGCGACTGTCCGTATAAGATGCGATTTCAAAAAATGGTCTCCACGAATCTCTGTAGTATGGCGCTTCTCATACACAACCTATTTGATTATATCGGTTTGTCAATCGTTTAAGTGAAGGCAGTGGTCTATCGCCATTGAAATGGCCGATCCAGATTCAACAAACGAGATTGCCAGTCCCATCCGCCAAATCCTGAGACATTGATTATACAACTATAATAGGTAAAGATGAGACTTGGAGCACACAATCAGTGGGACGACCTATTTGGTATCCCTGACGGACCCTGTCACAAAACAGCCGGAACCAATGGAGACATAGAAATCCAGTCATATGCTTGTAAGTGGCTGTTGTACAAGATAATAATCAATTTAGGTGGCTTTGGCCCGTGGCGATTGAATTTATGCTCGGATTGAATTGGCCAACCGAATCGACAGATACAGGCATCTCTTGTCTCCCAAAAAATAACATTTTCTTGTTGACTATATGTGATTTGATTCACATAGTCCCGCATCAGAAGATGCAACCCAGCTCTATTGCGTGGGTGTAAGGATAGGGAAGTGACGCGGTTGCTTGATTGACCGCTATAGAACTGAGAGCACTTGGGTACTGGATATCTAAGGCGAAGTGGCAGCGGGATAATGACGGTCCAAATATACACAGAACAGGTCAGCATTACTGCTGCAGGTCATTCGACCGCTAGCATTATAGCAAGGTCGTGTCGTGTGGGGATCTCACTCCTGCTTATCGGCCTCCTATCCATTTCGTGCCAGCCATCGACAGCCCCCAAAAGCCAATTGGAAATCGTAGCCGACTCGTTGCAATCGACTCTATCTGACAGCCCCGATCTTCTCCGTGGCTATGAGGTCTACCGTTCGTACGGCTGTATTCTCTGCCACGGTGTAAACGGCGAAGGCGGTGTCAAGAACAGTAACGCCCAGACGGCTGAGCAAATCCCAGCCATGACTTATGTGGCTGAGGGATTCACAGTTGAAGAGTTCAATCAAAAGGTTCTCAAGGGCGTATCCGAGATTGCCAAGCTTGACCCGGAAGGGCAGGTCCCCCCCTTCGTGATGCCCGCCTGGCCGGAGATGAGCAGTTCAGAATTGAATGATCTTAGGAAATACGTTTGGAATTTGTACCCCGAAGACGAGGAGGATGATTGGTAGAACGTGAGATTGTCCGCAGTGGCGACGGACGTTAATGTTGCGCCGCAGGTAATTCTGGTAATGAATAATATATAGGCCTTGAAGAGCAGGAGAGGACTTATGAAGTTCAAATTGCTAACGTTAGTTGCAATCGCGTTTGTCATGTTGCTGGGAGTTGCTTCTACCAGCAATGCCGGCGACGGAAAATTCGTATTCGGTGGGTACTTTGATGTAGAATACCTGTACCCGCAGCAGTCAGGGAAGCATTCTTCGTTTGATATGCACCACTTCAATCCGATCTTCTTGTTTCAGATGCAGGATAATCTGCTCGTTTCGGCCGAGTTAGAGTTTGAGCATGGCGGTGCTGAAATCGTAGTCGAGTATGCCCAGATTGATTATCTATGGAATGATTACATCACATTGACTGGTGGTAAGTTCCTGGTTCCTTTCGGAGCATATAACCGTCGCTTGCATCCGACTTGGATAGTGAAGACACCGGGACGGCCATACTCAAACAATCAGGTCGTTCCCACCGGATGGAGCGAGACCGGTTTGATGGCGTCGGGAGCTGTCGGCTTTGGTGTCAACGGTGGTCGCGTCAACTATGCCGCTTATGTCACCAACGGTCTGGAAGGTGATATCGGAGGGTCCATGAGGAGTCTTCGCAAAGGTGACCACAGAGAAAAGAAGAACAATAATAAGGCTATCGGTGGAAGACTGGGTATCGTCCCGGTTGCTGGTGTAGAGTTTGGCGGGTCTGTCTACTCGGTCAAGTACGACACAGACGCCACTATGGATCTCCAGATGTT
>JBHHVC010000276.1:0-3226 GCA_046754125.1 Candidatus Zixiibacteriota bacterium | reverse complement strand
GCTCGTGCCATTCCATGAATCCGGCGGGAATACACCAGTAGCCGATTCTTGGAGGATGGGCACGCTTTACCAGCAGGATTTCGTTGTCTCTCACGAGGAGCGCTCCTGCTGCGGGAAGCGGGTTCTGGTAAAAGACAAAGCCGCATGATCGATCGCGACAGGCCATGCGTGGTTTCCCGTCGAGATCGCGTTCGGAGAGTTCGTTACCGCACAAGGGACAGTATTGGTAGCCACAGTGCCGATCTTTGCGTTTGAAGAGCGCTGCTTCGTCGAATTGGTTGTTATTGTGATCCATTTGTCTTACCCGAGTTTGTCATTTTAAGCGCGACTATGGTGGTGTCGTCGCGCGGTGGTTCAAGGGGATCAAAGCGACGCACGTCCTCAAGCACCCTGGCGACAACGGTGTCCGGATCATGCTGTCTGTGCTGAAGCACTAATTGTCTGAGCCTCTCTTCGCCGTATTCGTTATCGTTTTCATCCATTGCCTCGCTGACACCGTCGGTGAACAGGAAGAGGAGGTCATTTTCGGACAGCTGCACTGTGGACGAAGAATACTCCATATCCGGCAGGGCGCCAATGATCGGACCTCCGTCCATTAGCAATTCCATCGAACCGTTGGCGCGGGCAAGTATTGGATAATTATGCCCGGCATTAGTGTACTGGAAGCGATTGTTTGCAAGGTCGAGTTCACCGTAGAACAGAGTAACATATTTTTCTGAGGTAGTGGCCCCGACGATTTGTTGATTCATGTTTCGCATGGCATCGGGAATGCTGTTTCCATTGTTGATTTCGCTTCGGATGATTGCCTGAATCTGTGCGATCATCAGGGCGGCCGGCATTCCCTTGCCTGAAGCGTCGGCGATAAGTATACCCAGCCGCTTTTCGCTTATTAGTATGAAGTCATAGAAATCGCCTCCGACCGTTCGGGATGGAGTTGAGGTCGCATGAATTGCCCCACAGTTCAGGCTGGGTGGTGTTGTTGGAAGCAGTCCGATTTGGATTTGCCTGGCCATAGCCACTTCTTCCTGCAAGCGAATGCGTTCGAGAGATTCGACGTACAGGCGGGCGTTGATCAAGGCAGTGACCATCTGGTTGGTCAGAGTTCCCAGAAGATTGATATCGTCAGACGAGTAGCGATAGCCGGCAGCTTTTTCACTAAGGGCGACGAACCCGAGAAGGTGTTCACCCTCTTTCATGGGCAGGACGAGCTTTACGCGGCGCTCTTTCATGATAGCCGCGAGCAGTGACTCTTCGGTGTAACTGGAGAGCATATGCAGATAGGTAGGGCTATCGAGTTGGTTTATACCTCGCAGGAGCATATCCTCACGGTCAACAACAATACGATTGGGGTATTCATCGGAGGAGACAATGGCATATTCGGAGATGGCGTCATCGTAGAGTACAAAGTAGACGCGGTCTACGAGCAGCGCCGTTTTCAGGGTTTCGTCGATTATTCGGCGCGCCTTTTCCGGGTCAAACAGGGAAATGACCTGTCTGGAAAATGTCTCAAGGATGTTCCGATGGTCAGTTCGGGAACGAATGAACATTGATCGAATGATATTGTCGAGCCAGTCGTACATTGGCTGGAAGGTCAGCAGCAGGAGGATCACGAATCCATAGCTGACCAGCTCGGCCTGCGCTCCGAACAGAGGGGTCAGCCAGATACGGGACCTGATGATGATAAACAAGTATACACCAACCAACAGAGCAACTGCGGGTGTGTTGATGAACGATTGACGGAACACCAGTCGGACATCAAGGAATTGATTTCTGACTGTTGCCAGGGCAAGGACGATGCCGCCGGTCCAAGTAGCAAGAATCATCAGAGCTTCACCCACCTGTTCCGTTACAATTGACGGCACGAGCTGTCGCCCCACAAAAAAGACTACGAACAGTCCAGGTCCCAGCCTCGTCGCCCACAGGACGATTCGCGTCTGTGTCTGGAGTCTTGGGTTGGTCAGAAAGCGGTAACCAGTTTCGAGAAAATAGGTGGCCAGGAGAATATACAGGACATTGATGCTGCCAAAGATAACCCATTGGTAATTGTACACGAAGCTGGCCAGCAGGGATATCCACGAGGCTGCATGTGACAAAGGTCGCAGGAGAATTGTGGAGAATCCTTCGTTGGTCGGATCGACTTGCAGCAGATCGAGAAAGTGCACGAAGTCTACGTAAAAGGACATCACGACAATGTGAGTGACCTGCGGCAGGAAAACCAAGTAACGCAATCGTGATCGTCTGACGAAGAGCAGGCGGTCTTCCGGAAAGGCCCACGAAAACAAGAGCAGCAGAGGGAAAAAGAACTCCCAGACAAAATGCAGTTTGTAAAGAATTGGGTTGTCGACAGCATTTGGCGCAGCGCCCGGCACGCCCAGAGCATGCAGCCCGGCAGACAGGGCTCCCACGGCAGCAAAGGCCAACATGGCCCCGGTAAGCCGGTGGAGCCTGCTTGAAATGTTGTCCCTAGTTACGGTGATAGCCAGAAAGATCAGTCCGCCGCCGGACAGGAAGAGCAGGGTAGCTATGAGCAGTTCGAGGTTCATTGCCTCCGACCAAATGAATGGTGGCCTAGATAGCTTTGCGAATGATAACGGTAGTACCTTGTGGCGTGATTTCAGTATCGACACTGTCCATCAATGAGCGGACAATGAACATCCCACGGCCAACCTCTTTGAGCAGGTTTTCATCGGCCAGTGGGTCGGCCACAGAGTCGGGATCGAAGCCACTCCCCTGGTCGACAACAGTGATACAAACCATGCCGTTTTCCCGGGCCACCTCAACAGTGACGCACTTGTCGCGCGAGCCTTTGTTGCCGTGAGTAGTAGCATTGTTGGCCAGTTCCGAAACGGAAATGGCAATGTCGGCGATGGTCGATTCGTCGGCTCCCCATCCGCGAATGACCCCTTCGACAAAGACATCGACGTCGGAGAGGTATTCCAGGTTGGAAGGAGCAATGATGCGGTTACCGGAGATGATAGGTTTGTCCATTTAACAGGTCTCTCCTAAAAAAATGGCAGGCAGACGAGCTGAATGTCTGC
This sequence comes from Candidatus Zixiibacteriota bacterium, assembly GCA_046754125.1. GTDB lineage: Bacteria > Zixibacteria > MSB-5A5 > GN15 > FEB-12 > JBHHVC01. The sequence goes on along the minus strand of JBHHVC010000276.1, from coordinate 188 downwards.
CTGCCGCCAAATCGGCTATCTTTTCGTTACCGTCGGTACATAAGTCAGTTAAACGAGGCCACTGCGTCGTCAACCGAGTCATGGGCTTCAAACACAGAGACCAGCTTTGTAATAGTCAGAAGCGAGTGAATCTTTTCTGTGACATTTGCCAGCTTGAGTTCGCCTCCCTTTTGGCGGAGGGTAGTGTA
>JBHHVC010000275.1:0-3301 GCA_046754125.1 Candidatus Zixiibacteriota bacterium | reverse complement strand
CTCCCGAGAGGGCTGAATCCCCGGCCGCTGCAGTGATGACAACGCTGCCAAAGTGGTTCGCTTTGGCACGGTTACCGGCCGCGAATGCGTAATCGCCAATAGCTGAGTTGCCTAGGCCGCCCGGGACCGTCGCGCCCAGCCCCGACGCCGTATTTTCCTGGCCGCCACCGATAGCTGCTAAGAGACCGTCGGCAACATTGCTGGCACCGCCGGCTACCGTGGCACTGTTGGCGCTGGCTAGGTTGCGACTTCCGCCACTGACTGTCGAAAGTGGGCCGCTGGCAGTGTCCCAGCGTCCCCCACCCACCGTTGCGTGGCTCGCCCAACACAATAACATTTGAAAAAGGACTTGGCTTGCAGTATAATAAGAATCTTATGTTTCTTGGTGATGGGAACTGTCCATTGACAGCAACTGTAAAACAGGTGAAATACCTGGAGGTCAATAGAATATGGCGAGAAAGTTACTTGGTTTAGCAGGAACAGCAATGGCTGTCGGGGTTGCGCTTTTTGGGTGCTCATCTTCCGACACGCAAACTCTGGCCGAGGTCGGCGACCATAGCGTAACGGTTCAGGAATTTGATGACATGTTCAAGAATGTTCGTTACGAGTGGGCGACGGCCGAGGATGAGTACCAGAAACGTCGAGAAATCTTAGATACCATTATCGTAAATCGCCTGTTGGTAGAAGCAGCCTACGAAATGGGAATAGACAAGAGTGAGGAGTTGGCCCGCGTCGTCCTGGCCAACAAGGACCGATTCCTGCTTGACGCTCTTTACCAGAAACATGTGGCATCAAAGGCTGAAGCGACGGATGCGGAGGTGCGAGCGTTTTACGATAAGCTGGAGAACAAAATCCGTGCCTCGCACATACTGGTGAACAATATCGATACTGCCAATATGCTGCTTGAGCGGCTGACCAGTGGCGAGCCAATGGAACAGCTCGCTTACACCTATTCTATTGACCCTTCTGCCAAGCGCAACAAGGGCGATTTGGGTTACTTTGTCTATGGGGCTATGGTAGACGAGTTTCAGGACGCAGCATTCAGTCTCGAACCGGGAGAAATCTCCCCCCCGATAAAGACCAGCTTTGGGTATCACATAATCAAACTCATAGACCGAACGCCCAATGACCAGCGTACCGATTTCGAGCAAATGAAATCATCTATTGAACGGCAAATTGTCAACCGTAAGCGCGGCCGTTTGCTCCGGGAATACATGGCGGCGACAGAGGCACAATATCCAATTACCATCGATACCGCAATCTGCAAGTATCTTCTTCACAAGCGCGAGAACCTATATCCGCCAGTCGTGTTGGAGCAGTTGCCGCGCAACGATTTCGACATTGAGCAACTTGATCGCAACGAGAAGGAGATGCCTCTGGCGATCTGGGATGGCGGGCAGATGACAGTCGGCGCTTACTTTGAAGCAATCAAGAATGTGCCAGCCAATGTTAAGCCAGACCTGGACAGCTACGAGGGTCTGGCCAAACTTGTTTTCCAACTCAATCAACAGGAAGTTCTTGCTTTGGAAGGCAGGCGCGAAGGACTGGACAACGACCCGGAGTATCTCCGTAAGCTGCGCCTCTTCCGCGAATATAGTATGGCCGACATCATGCGCAATGATTCGATCCCCTTACCTCCGCGACCCGACGAGGGCCAAACGCGACAGTACTACGACGAGCATCCTGATGAGTTCACCAGCCCGGCCCAAATCCATGTTTTTGAGATCTTACTTTCTGACGAAATCCTGGCTCGAAAACTCAAAAGCGAAATTCGATCGCTGAAGTCGTTCAAGGATGTCGCTATGGACAAAACAGAACGGCCCGGCAAGCGCGCATCCTCAGGTGACCTCAGTTATATCGAGCGCAAGTGGTTTCCGGAGATATTCGACCTAGCGCGTAAGACAGCGGTGGGCGAGATTGGCGGACCGGTCGTAACTATGGGAAAGTACTCAATCTTCTATGTGGTAGACAAACTCGATTCTGCGCTTAAGGACTATCTCGACGTTAAGGCATCGATCACGAACAAGCTTCTTCAAGAACAAAGAAAAGAAGCGTTTCGATTGTGGGTGGAAAATCGAAGAGAGGCTACCAAGGTTGTTGTCTACGAAGATGTGCTCCGGGACTTGATCGATTCGGACAAATACGCCAGTTCAGAACAAGCCTCCGACCAAGGGTAGCAATCCTGTGTATTCGCCTATGAAAAAGTCACATCATTGCGTTGCTGCGGTTCTGATCATCGCGTTAGCCACAACAGCAGTGAACTCGGTCGAGCGCCAAATGGTCGACCGAATTGTTGCAATTGTCGGCGAGGAGGTGATCCTGGCCTCTGAGTTGGGCAGCCAGATGCAGCTAATAGCGCTGCAAACGGATCGACGCCCGCGAAGCGAAGAAGAAGCGCGCAAAATGCAGCAGGAGATTCTTGACCAAATGGTGTCCGACCGACTGTTTCTGGTGGCCGCACGCAAAGATACTACTATCAAAATCCGACCTGCAGAGATAGATCGGGCGCTTGACGATCAGGTTCAGCGAATTGTCGCGAATTTCGGATCGCATGATGAGTTTCTTCAAGCCCTTGCAGCCGAGGGACTGTCATTGCGCGACCTGAAGAGGAAGTATCGAACCGATGTCGAAAACCAGATGCTCAAGCAAAGGTATATCCAATCCAGGTTATACGACGTAGCGGTCTCTCACCATGAAGTTGAAGAGTTCTACTACAAGTTCAAGGACTCCATCCCGGTACAGCCGGAGGCGGCAAAATTAGCTCATATAGTCATTCCTTTTGAACCATCGCAGGAAGTGGAGGACTCGATTAGAGAAGTTGCGTCCGGGCTTCGCCAAACAATCCTGGATGGTGCAGATTTTGCAACAATCTCGGCCAAGCATTCGTCACTTGGGGCGGGCGCAAATGGAGGGGATTTGGGTTATGTATCCCGCGAGGATGTCGTGCCTGAGTTTGCTCGCGCAGCTTTTAATCTTAGCGTAGGCGACATATCGGGAGTAATACGCACTCAGTTTGGTTTTCACGTTATCAAATGCGAGGGAATCAAGGGTGAGCGCTACAAGCTGCGCCATCTCCTGCTGGCGGCGGAGCCGACCTCATCCGATAGTATCCGCGTTCGCAGGCTGTCTGATTCACTGCTGTCTGAAATACGAAACGGCGCCGATTTTGCCGAACTGGCCAAGGCCTTTTCTCACGACGATAATACACGGGCACAGGGAGGCGAGCTTGGCTGGTTTGCCGTGCAACAACTTCCTCCCGAGTTTGCAAGTGAAGTGGCTGGATGGAAGACAGTTGGGGAGT
>JBHHVC010000274.1:0-3315 GCA_046754125.1 Candidatus Zixiibacteriota bacterium | reverse complement strand
AGCGCCTGGCGGGTGTCGGTGAATCCGATCATGCCGTCATCCCACAAGCGAGCGCCCGAGTAGTAGGGTGTGGATTCGGACTCATACTTGTCCAGCACTGGCTGACGAATGGCATCTATTTCGTCGTCGGACAGTTTCTTGCCTTCCTTTTCAAGTTGTTTGACTTTCACCTGAGTGAGCACATCGGCGGCCTGCTCGCCTCCCATCACACATATCTTAGCATTCGGCCACATCCAGAGTAGTCGCGGGAAATACCCCCTGCCGCACATGGCATAGTTACCTGCGCCGTACGATCCGCCCACCACTATAGTGAATTTGGGCACCTGAGCGTTGGCCACAGCGTGCACCATCTTGGCGCCATCGCGAGCAATGCCGCCGGCTTCATACTTGCGACCAACAATGAATCCCGCAATGTTCTGCAGGAACAGAAGCGGTATCTTTCGCTCGGCGCACAGCTCAACAAAGTGCGCGCCTTTTTGTGCTGATTCCGCAAAGAGAATGCCGTTGTTGGCGACGATTCCGACCGGATAACCCATAATCCTCGCGAACCCTGTCACGAGGGTAACGCCATAGAGTTCTTTGAATTCATGAAAGCGAGAACCATCGACGATGCGCGCAATGACTTCCTTCGTGTCGAACGGCTTGCGAATATCGTGCGAAACAACGCCGTAAAGCTCGTCGCAATCATAGTATGGTTCTTCGGGGGCGGCGATATTCATATCGGTTTTCGGCGCGCGGTTCAGGTTTTCAACAATGTTGCGACAGATGGCCAGAGCGTGATCGTCGTTTTGCGCATAATGGTCGGAGACTCCGGAGGTTCGACAGTGGACATCGGCGCCACCCAACTCTTCGGCAGTTACGACTTCTCCTGTTGCGGCTTTCACCAGTGGCGGCCCTCCGATAAATATGGTCCCTTGTTTTCGGACGATAATTGTCTCGTCGGACATGGCCGGCATGTACGCCCCGCCTGCCGTGCATGATCCCATCACTGCCGATATCTGTGGAATGCCCTTAGCGGACATGCGAGCCTGGTTGTAGAATATCCTCCCAAAATGATCCTTGTCGGGAAAGACGCCGGACTGCAGCGGCAGAAACACGCCTCCGGAATCGACGAGGTAGATACAGGGAAGGTTGTTGGTTTCGGCAATTTCCTGCGCCCGTGCATGTTTGAGTACAGTCATGGGGTAATAGGTGCCGCCTTTTACAGTGGCGTCGTTGACCACGATCATTACTTCACGACCATGCACGCATCCGATCCCGGCAATAATCCCGGCGCAGGGAGCATTGTTGTCATACATGTCGTATGCCGCAAGCGCGCTAAGCTCTAAGAAAGGAGTATTGCGGTCGAGCAGCTTGGCCAGACGTTCGCGCGGGAGCAACTTACCACGATCCAAATGCCGCCGGCGAGACTTTTCCGGCCCACCCAGCTTTACATGCTCAAGGCGCTGCTTGAATTGCTTATGGAGTGCGGTATTGCGCTCGTAGTTCTCTTTGTATGTGTCGGAGGATGTGTCGATCTTGGAGTCTATCCGATACATGCGCTATTTCTTTCGAGATGGAACAGATTTAGCGACTGACGACGGCACTTTCACCGGCATCTGCAATAGTGCTTGTGCCAGCGTCTTCCCTTGCGGGTCAATCATGAGTGAACAGGTACCACCGCCGCCGAGCGTTTCATCCAAGAGAAAGTTCAGTGCATGCAGGTTGGGTAGCTCGTAGCGAGTAACCTTGCCGAAAGTGATGCCGCTGAAAAAGTTTTTGACTTTTGACGATGTAAGGTGCTCGGCGATCCAGTCATACACTTGGGGGGAACGGGCCAGCACTCCGATATTGCAGGTATCTCCCTTGTCGCCCGATCGCGCATAGCAGAGTTCCCTGAGCCTTACCGTAACCTGCCGCCCTTTCGGTTTGCCCTTCTGTTTTGGTTTGGCTGCCGACGTATCCGGCATGTCGGTCGGCTGCGTCAACGATTGCACACGAATGGGGAAGCTTATTTCCTCAAACTCCTCGTGACCGGATGTTTCAATTGTCAACACTTTGGCTATTACGCGACTGCGGTGCATCAATGCGGGCCAGTAAGCAACGACACGCGACGGCTTCGGTCTTCCCCCGGTAGTTACAGCCATGCCAGCGGGGCCGGAGAGAATCAGGGTTGAGAGTGCTTTCCCGAAGTCGCGCACCTTTTCCATATCTCGGTCGCGTACCGAGAAGCGGAGCATAATTTCATTTGATTCTGATCGCCCAATCGCATCAGGCCAAATCGAGCCGGAACCGAGCAATTCGGTCCGCTTGTCGTCGTACTTGTGCCTGAGTTTCTTCCAGAAGATGTCCGAGATTATTTCAGCTTTCTCGTCGATATCCGGTCCGGAAACAAGAACAGCTCCGGTGGACTTCCAACCATCTTCGTATGACATAGATACTTTGAGATTATCGGGCTCCGGTCGACCCTTGATTCCGAACACTCGTACCCTGTCGGGGCCGTCGGTTTTGAGTTGAACAGTGTCGAAGCGGGCGACTCCGTCCGGGCTGATATAATTCGACGGGTCACCCATTTCGTATACCAGTTGCTCTTTGACGGTCTTTTCCGACACCATGCCACCTGTTCGTTTATGCTTGGTAACCACGAAGTCGCCTGACGATTCCATTTCAATGATCGGGTAGCCTATGTTGTCGAAGCTCTTTACTTCGTGCCAGTCGGTGATATTTCCACCGGAAGCCTGAGCGCCACATTCGATGACATGCCCGGCAATAATGCCGGCGGCCATTTTGTCCCAGTCATCCATTGCCCAGCCGAACTCGTGGATCATCGGAGCCAAAGTGATTCCAGTGTCTGTCACGCGTCCGGTTACGACGATATGACAGCCTGCGTCGAGCGCTTTGACCACCGGCTCTGCTCCCAGATAGATATTGGCCGATGTGATCCGTGAACGGTACTTAAAAAAATCCTCGCCGGTTTCCATGTTGCTGAATCGTTCACCGGCTGCAGTCAGCTCGTAGAGGGTGTTGGTAATGTCGTCGCCGTACACTATTCCGACCTTGATGTCCAATCCCATAGTCAGGGCCATTTGTACGACTTTGCGGCCTAGCCCGATCGGATTTATGCCACCTGCATTGGTGACGAGACGAACCTTCTTCTTCACCAAAAGAGGTAGGCACTCTTTGAGTTGGTCAAGGAAATCGACGGCGTAGCCGAGCGATGAATTCTTCCCTCGCTGGCGCTGGAGAATTGACATTGTAATTTCGGCCAGAAAATCCTGAGTGATATAGTCCAGCGGACCACCTGTGAGCTGCCTTTTGAGTGCTGAAAGGTCGTCT
>JBHHVC010000273.1:0-3328 GCA_046754125.1 Candidatus Zixiibacteriota bacterium | reverse complement strand
CGAGCTTGCCGTCGGAAACGACCAGCCATGCCCACCCGCTGCCGAATACGCCAGCCCCTGCGGCAGTGAATTTCGCCTTGAAACTGTCGAAGCCGCCAAAGGCCGACTTGATCGCTTCGGCAACTTCGCCTTCAAAAGGGCTATCCTTCTTGAGAATTGACCAGAAGAAAGTGTGGTTGGCGTGCCCACCGCCGTGATTTCGGACAGCGCCGCGGATTTCCTCAGGGAGGGCACCCAGATTGGAAATCAAGTCTTCGACGCCCTTAGACTGTAGATCCTTATGTTTTTCCAGCGCCGCGTTGAGCTTGGTGACATAGGTGTTGTGGTGTTTGTCGTGGTGAATTGTCATGGTCTGGGCGTCGATAAACGGCTCCAGTGCATCGTAAGCGTATGGCAGATCAGGTAATGTGTGCAGCATGGACAATGCTCCTTTGGTCCTATTGTTATTCTGTGCCTGTGAGATCAACATCAATTACAGATAATTGTTCCCTGTACGTCTTGTTCGTTTTGGCCTCTCCATACAAATCGAAAACTCTTTCCAATCTAATACGAAAAAAGGACCGCTAATCTCTCTGTTTATTTCGTATAATAGCCTGCATGAGAGAAAATACAAGCAACATGTTATCAGGAGCAAACAGAAATATGTATGATCGCGATACCGTTCAGTGGATGTGGCAGCAGCTCGAAGGAGTCGGCCTTGAACCGCTCGACAGCGCAGAAAAGGTCGACAAGTTCATGGCAGATATGAAGGGTACCGCCCTGCTGGTTATCAACTCGGTCTGTGGCTGTGCCGCAGGAAGTGCCCGCCCGGGAGTTGCCCTGGCCCTTCAAAATGAGGTCATCCCCGACCGCCTCGCAACTGTGTTCGCCGGAGTCGACCGAGAGGCCACCGAGCAGGCGCGCAAGTATCTGGGTGATGTTCCCCCGTCCTCTCCGTCGGTAGTATTGTTCAAAGATGGTCACCCCGAGTTCGTGCTTCATCGCAGTGATATTGAGGGAGAGTCGGATGTCGATGTCTCTAAGCCTTTGAAGAAGGCATTCAGTCGAAACTGCACTCACCCTGGACCGTCAGTCGCCTGGGAAAAAGTCGTCGAGCACTTCCAATAATCGGCACCACAGGACGGGAACTGCACTCGGCTCGGGCGGTTGATCTATTGAATAACACAGCCGAGGTATAGTTTGCCGAAAATATGTGCCATCCAGACGGCCACGCCGCAATACCGGGTCGGCCAGTCTCAGGCGAAAGAGTTTGCGCGCCGACTTTTTGCCGGTCGTATCCCACAGTTGGAACGTCTTCTGCCTCTGTTCGAAAGTACAGAGATCAAGAACAGGTATTTCTGCCAGCCGCTTGACTGGTTTTCGCAAAATCACAGCCTGCCGGAAAAGAACCACGCCTACATTCATCACGCTACCGACCTGTGTACCAAAGCATCGCAAGAACTTCTGGACACGACAGATACTGCTGCTGAAAAAATAGATTACATCATCTATATCAACACGACCGGGCTGGCCACGCCATCGATCGACGCCCGCCTGATCAACACGCTCAACCTGCGCCGCAATGTACGACGAACTCCTGTCTGGGGTCTCGGATGCGCCGGTGGTGCGGCCGGTCTTTCTCATGCCTTCCACTATCTTCGATGTCATTGCGACCACCGCGTTCTTCTCGTCGCGGCAGAGTTTTGCGGGCTGACATTTCTTCCCGACGACGCCGGAAAGAGCAACCTTGTCGCCGCCGCACTGTTTGGGGACGGAGTCGCGAGTGCGCTGATCGTTGGTGACGAGGTTGAATGCGAAGGGCTTGAAATACTCGACACCCGAAGTATGTTCTACCCCGATTCGCTCGATGTTATGGGCTGGAATATTGTGTCGGAAGGATTGCAGGTCGTATTTGCGCAGCGGATACCGGAAATCGTCGAGCAACATGCTGGCAACGATCTTTCTGAGTTTACCCGCGACAATGGGCTTGGCCTCAAGGAGATCGATCAGTTCCTCTTTCACCCGGGCGGCAGCAAAGTCCTAGCAGCTTACGAACAGGCACTTGGTCTAAGTAATGGAAAGCTTGATCTTTGCCGTGAGACCCTGCGCGAGTATGGCAACATGTCGTCGGTGACTGTATTGTTTGTAATCGAGCGATATATCCGCCAATATGGATTTGGCAGGGGGCGTTTCGGACTTGTCTCGGCGCTGGGGCCGGGCTTTTGCGCTGAATCATTGCTGCTGCGATTATAGCCGGGGAAATCCCTTGCGGCTGGCCGGGGCTGTCTGTATATTTGCAGCCGCATGGAAGTAGCCGCGAGGTACTTTCCGTGTATTGACATGACTTCAAAGTCTTCGTCGTCTGGTTGTAAATCAGGCGGCGCCTGTGCGCCATTAGCTCAGTTGGTAGAGCAGCTGACTCTTAATCAGCGGGTCCTAGGTTCGATCCCTAGATGGCGTATTTTTTTATTAGTTCAGCAGGTGGGATGTATTCGATATGTCGATGAGGGGTGATCTAGTTCGGTTGAGCTTGGACTTTCAGGCACCCTGTAGCTGCTCTGTAGTGATTCAGCGACCGTTCATACCATGGGTACCTGAGGACTGGAATGGGCTACTCGTTCTTGCGGAAGCTCAGAAACTGTCCAAGACCAGTTCAGAATACGTTCGTAAGCTAAAGGAACTTTCGGTTGAGGGGCAGATTCGCCGTCTATACATGAGCTAGGACCCCGACGATTTGGGCATCGCACCGTGGGACGATGGCTCGCTAAAACTGGCGGTGGAGGCGGCTTTGAGAAAATCATGGAGACAGACCGCCGTCTCGAATGCCGTGCTTTGGTCGACTATATCTGAGACGGGTGCGAATCAGACACCGTCGCGAGAACTCATTCGATTATCAGCCCAACTTTGGTCGCAAATGTTGGCTGTCTTGAATCCGAAGTCCGTGCTATCTGCCGGAAATTTGTCGTACGAAGTGATGGAAGCTGCAAGACGAAGCGTCGGTCATTCGATCGACCCTATTAGACTGAGACTGCCATCCAAGAACGCAATGTCAAGGGTCTCGGGTATGTTTAGCGCAGACGATCTTTTGTGTCGCTTCCCTGAAGTCGCCAGAGTAGTAAGTGAGAATCCTCGGTGGGTCAAGGAATACAAGTTGAACAAGGTCTTCTTCGCATGCCATGCTGTGTCGCTTCTCAATAGAGAGAGGTTGGGTGGGTCAAACACGGTTTCGGAGCAAACTGAAAACTGACCTAATCTCTTAGCCACCGAACCCCGCAAGCCAAACCATGCCTGTTCGATCCGTACATGGCGTATTTTTTTTGTCATGGAACGAGTCGCAGAGATCGGGTGG
>JBHHVC010000272.1:0-3340 GCA_046754125.1 Candidatus Zixiibacteriota bacterium | reverse complement strand
GGGAGCTCGCCGTATCGTTCGGTCAAAGTGATTCGCTCAATCTTGTCAACCTGTGTCTTGGCAACTACCTGCCTGAGAATGCTGTTTATGTCCAGAGGGCCGATCGACAGTTGCTCATCGGTTGAAGCGCCGGACAACTTGGACATTATACGTCGCTGCCGCACCACAGCGTCGCCGATAGTCGTGAGAATTGTGGCCCTGAACTCCGGTTTGTCCATATTCTTCCGGGCATTGGCCAGTAGAAGATCAAGCATGCCGACAGAGTTTTTCAGGTCATGCAGCACGAACGACGATATCTTGTGGAACGACTCCATTTCTCTGGCCTTGACTAACTCCTCCGTCACCCGACTGTTATGAACGGCCAGGGCCAACGGCCCGGCAATTGTTTCAAGAAAAAGGCTAATGGAGGTCGTGCTCACGTCGCGTGCCCCCGAAGCGCCAATCACGGCTAAGGCCAGCAACTCCTGACGACTAATTACCGGCATGACAATCCAGGGCTCGAAGCCTAGCCGCTCGGCAAGAAACGAACAATCCACTTCCATATCGCCAGTTCGTTCAACCAGATCGCCAAAGACAATAGGCCTGCCATAGCGAAACATCCAGTCCCTTACCGGCCTCATTTGATCCGACTGCAGATCGATAGATTGCCTGTCAAAGCTGACGCATTGGACGCTCTTGCCCCCGGGGAATTGGATCAGTGCGCCACTGTCGATACCGTATTGCGATTTGAGATGAACCCGGAGCCGGTCGACGATCTGTTCGACACTGTTGTTTAGCGAAATATCGGCAATGAACTCTCGATACCGATCGATTTCCCTGCTATCCTCGGTCGAAAGCCGACGTCCACGAAACACGTGAGTCAGCAGGATGGAAGCCATCAACAAGAAGGCCAAAGATGCAGCGACCAAACCGGTCAACACATTCTGTGAGTATCCCGACGAACCAAGCAGCATTGACAACAGCGCTATCAGTGCAAAATAGAGCCCCCCTAGTATCATCACTGTGGAGGCATGGGCAGATCTGCGCGTCACAACCACTCCGGCGGATGTAGAATCCATTCGACCCAATTGCAGAACAAGGGGGAAAAACACTATAGGAAATCCGGGAGCCAGCCAAGCCGCTACTGCCTCCGAGAGCTGTCCGGAGAGAATGACGAGGGTAAGCACAAAAAACGTGAGTGCGGTGATCATGCCTACCGAAAGAGCTCCACCCAATAGCGCCCGACGCTGAGTGCCGACCGATGTTCGATAACAGTTTTCTATATGATAAAGGCCGAACAGAAATGTCATGAGGTAAAACAGTGTCACGAAAAACATTCGCGTTCGCCCGATGGATTCCTCCGACAACAGTAACTCGCGCGATTGGCCCTCAGGCATTGCTAGAATGTAAGCGCTTGCGGTCACTACAACCCCGATGGCAAACGCCATTATCCATGCAGCTCGGTGGTAGCGTATCCAACGATCATCACTTATATCTCGTCCCCACGCGGAGCACAGGACCAGCCAAAGAACCGGCACCAGACCAATGCTGATCGAAATCATATGCCTTCCGGCCGCACTCTGTTCAGCCGGTTACAACGAATTGAACCCAAGACCGGTAAATAACGACGCTACCGCCACGATGAAAGCGAATCCGGCCAGCCGCTCGGGGCGCCTGACTGTTCGCCTGATGACATAGACAGCCTCCAGACCAAGAGCCACTCCGGAAGCCAGAAAAATCGCGGCTACCGGTGTCAACTCTACTCTACCTCCACCAGAAACCGTACCGCTGTTCCCATCCACATATAATACGCAACTACTTCTACGGCCAGTTCGACAACCAGAGCCCAGTAGACCATTTCCGGATGGAACTTTTCAACAATCGTCACTGTCTTGCCTGCCAGTGATGAAATAACAAATGGACCGGCCAGAACCATAGCCGACAAAAACAGAGAGGTAATCGGGTTCTGAAGAAAGATACTGAGCGATCGCCTCAAGGCTCTGCCAAATGTATCACGGTACATTGCAATAGATGGTATCAAGAAGAAAAACAAAGCCCACACAAGAGCATAGGCCGAGGGCATAACTATCCATTCAAACACAGCCGTTGCCCTGGGAGATGCATGAATAAACGGCTGGGCCAGATCCGGTACGAAAAGGCTGATCATTATGGTCAGGCCGTTGATTGTCAGCCAGGCTGGGACGATATGAATCAGCATACGACCAATCCCTTCAAATGGCGATCTACCTCCCGGCACACTGCCCACAAACCGCCCGTAGTATATCCGCGCCACAACACCCAGGACTGCCCCTTCTATCAGCGCTCCCATCCAGAACCGCCCCCAGTCAAAGAACTTTGGAAGCAGCAGATAGTGGCCGGGATAGTGCTTGAAACCAGTCGCTTCGGCGGGGTCGTAAAGTGAGAGCAGGAAGCTTACTGGCCCATGCACCCACGATGACGGGTAGCTTTCCAGGGCAAACAATAGCAACCACTGGAAAAACGCCCACCCGGACAACAGGAGCCAAATCCGCACAGCCCCGACCTGACGCAACGTCTCTATGATCAGATTGATATAGCGGTTGATGTACCCCAGTGGGCTCATGTCCTGCGCCTGCGAAGACCTTACGGCGAGTCAGGTGGTCGGGTGACTGTCTGCTGGTTCGAACCGGTGCTGAGCCCTTGACGATCGAATACAAACACTCGAAGATTATACGTAGTCCCGGGGCTGGGTAGGCCAACATTCGCACTAGTGGTCATACGGTTACGCTGGATGCTCACCAGACCGGAGGTTGGATTATCAGGAATGGAGGAGATACTTCGGTAGATACGGTAGGATTCAAAGTCCATTTCCTGGCTCGGTGTCCAGTTCAGCGCTGCCATAGAGGAATCCGCTTCGTTGAGTGCAATCAGTTCGACCGATAGTGGCGCAGAGTTGAGCAAAGTATGAGCCGACACTACGTTTGAACCGGCGCTCAGCCCGACATCATCATACACGTAAACAACATAGTAGTAGGTCTTATCGTCATCAAGAGTCGTATCGGTGAATGTTGTCGTAGTTTGAACTGCGATCGTCCGGACCAGATCCGATGTTGTGTCAACCGACGGCGTGAGACTGCGATACACACGGTATGCCGTGAACTGCATGCTGGTCGCCTCGGTCCAGCTCAGGTCTATCTCCCAGCTCGAACGAGTGATGGCAGATACCGTCACCGGTGAGGGCGCGCTGAAGATACTGAGCGCTTGACTGGCCATTACTGAAGCAGCAACATTCCCCGCCGCATCTGTGAACCCTCCGTCAACCCTGCCATTGCTGACGTTGAAACCTGGCGGCACAATCCATTGCCGCACATAGATGCCGTCG
>JBHHVC010000271.1:0-3341 GCA_046754125.1 Candidatus Zixiibacteriota bacterium | reverse complement strand
TTCCAGAGCACGGTTTGCTTGTTGGCGCGCAAACTCAATACGATGTGGGCTTCGATCATAGTAGGCCATGTACTGAAAAGCATATACATCGGAGAGTCCCGCATGTACTATTGCCATTTGAGGGGCGAGTTCTAGCGCTTTTTTGTACAGGTCTATTGAGAAGACCAAATCTTCCTGGCGATTCGTTTGGTAGTAGCTCTTCCCCTTCAGGTAATAATCATAGGCGGTCACGTCGGGTCTTTTAGCCTCGGCAGTTTCGATCGGTTGCGAGCCGCAAGAAGTGGCCAGCACTTCTGCGGCGACCTCGGCTGCCTGCGAAAGAAGTTGAAAAATATCCCGACTGGGGCCCTCATGTTTCTTACTGGAGATCAAGTGACGGTCTTGTCGGGAGTATATGTTCAGCGAGAGGCGAACGGTTTCCTGCCACTGTAAGAGCGAACCATTCACCAGAAAATCAGTCCGAAAGGATTCGAAGGCCTGATCTATATCCCGGGACACCGCGGTCGCTGGCTGGCCGAATACGACCATATCGGTACGGCGGGACACTTCGGTGATAACGTCCTCCGTGAATCCGTGGCAGAAGTAATCCCACGATTTGTCAGCGGACAGGTTCTTGATGTCTACAATCGTGACTGTCCTTCGACGTTGCGGAAACGTCACTTGTGTTGATCCCGAAGAGCGTGACTCCATGTTTGCCTCGATAGCCTCAACCACTTCACAGGCCGACGGGAATCTGTCCTCGGGCTGTTTCTCCAGGAGAGTTACTATCAAGCTGCTCAGCCAATTCGGCAAATCCGGCACCAGTTCTGTCGGAGAGGCCGGATCATCATATAGAATAGAATACATTGAGGCGGCCGGATGTTCACCAGCAAAAGGGTGACGTCCAGTGAACATCTCATATAAAATGACACCGTAACTATAGAGATCCGATGCAGCCGTTATTGGCTCAGCCGATAGTTGTTCAGGCGACGCATACAGAATAGTTCCTTCGATATTTCCCTGAGCGTCGATGGGATCGCCCTGTGACTGGAGGGCTAACCCAAAATCAAGAATCTTGGGATCGCCGCTTGACGTTAGTTTGATATTGTCCGGCTTCAAGTCCCTATGTATCACCAATTCTCTGTGTGCGGCATCTAGTCCCTTAGCTATCTTCATGGCGATCTCTATCAATTGGCTTTTGGGCAGGCCCTCAATCGCCTCGCTCAGGTTTTCTCCGGAAACAAGCTCTAATGAGATAAAAGGCTGCGATTCAACTTCCTCGTACTGCCACACTTTCACTACATAGGGAGAGTCAATGGCCGCTGCTCGGCGCGCTTCTTGTGCTAGGCGGCTGCGATAATCTTCTGACTTTGCCAGTTCGGGGTTGATTATTTTGAGGGCAACCGTTCTATTCAATCGGGTATCGGTGGCCCGATAGACTGTTCCCATTCCACCCTGACCAAGCAAGGCAGACACTTTGTAGTGACCAAATCTGGTCCCTGGAGCGAGCGACATCAGGAGCCTCTAGGTTGGCAAGATATTGCGAAAAGTTATTGTTGAAACATTGAACGGCACACCCTCGTTTTCATAAGTACAGGTAATCATTTCTTGATTGGAGGTCAAGTCAGTAGTGCAGGGTCCGGAAAGTAAAGATGTGAGAAAATTGCAGCTGTTGGTGTCTGAATTGACTAGCTTGAATGAAATAGCCACTGCAATTAACAGTTCAATGTCTGTTCAGGAAATCAGTTCCAGTATAATCGATAAGTGTCTCACCCACACCAAAGCCGTTCAGGGGGCAGTCTATCTCATTGAATCCAATAGCGCCGGGGACAATAAAGCCAAAACCTTTGTACGGCGTAACTCCGGTGAGTCCGGTGAAATTCCTTTTCATCTGCATATGTCTCTTTTGGGCTGGATGTTCAAGAACAAGAGCTTGCTTACTCTAAACGATCCCGGCTCGGCCCATCAACTCCACCGCATCGACTTTGCCAAACTGGGGATTCACTCGCTGATGGCTGCACCTCTGTTATCGGCATCCGGGTTGATTGGGGTGCTGGCCATATTCAATAAGCGAGCACCGGAAGGGTTTAATACAGACGACGGAAGGTTTCTTGAAATACTGGGTACTCAGTGTGCTCAGGTTCTGGAAAAGGCACGCCTCTATACTGAAGAAAGAGAGCTAACTGCTATTAGAAAAGAGCTCGCCATTGCGCGTGCTATTCAGTCTGAGTTGCTGCCGTCGTCAGACCGAATGACAGACTCCACGAGAATCTACGGCATTAACGTGCCCGCAAGGGAAGTGAGTGGAGATTACTTCGATATTATTGAGCTGTCGCGAAACAGGACATTCCTTGCAATAGGTGACGTTGTTGGCAAAGGGATTCCAGCAGCACTACTGATGTCAAATGGTCTGGCGGTTCTACGCTCTCATATAGCTGATACCGACGAAATTTCGCTACCCATATTGGCACGCAAGCTGAATGACCTCATCTACAAACATACTCACCCCAGTCAGTTTATCACATCGCTGTTTGGGATTCATGACGCATCTTTGAAGACATTCAAGTTCATTAATGCCGGTCACCCTCCACCTATTATTGCAAGCAATAGCGGTCTACAGTCTGCTGTGACTGACGGTGACCTGGTCCTGGGAGTGGCCGAACAGGTAGAATACCACGAGCTAATGGTTCAGCTGCCTGATGAGGCTGCGATGATCCTGTACACCGACGGGTTGGATGAGGCAACCGATGAGAGCGGGAACCAGTTCGGCCGTGAGGGTATTGAGAATCACATGCTGGTTCTTCGAGACGGGTCTGCCGAGACGATCTGCCAGAAGCTCGTTGATACATTGCAATCATATCGAGGGTCCAGCCCACAATCGGATGATATTACCATCGTGTGCATTCGCACATGATCATATAATAGCGCATACGTTCAAGACATGGTATTATCGCTGCTCGCTCGTCAAATGATATCAATAGCGTTTCGGGCTGTGCTTCTTCCCATGGCATTGGAGATAGCACTCACCGCGACCTACTCCGAGGGTGTCTACGAACTCGAGCTTGCCTGTGTTGGGATCGGGAAAGACAACCGACAAATCAAAGTTAATGAGGTGCGTGTTGTTATACGTGGCTCCTGTAGCGGATGAAATGCCGTGCGGGTCATGACAGACAGAGCAAGGCGTATCTTTACTCTCGATGTGTTTTTTGTGCTTGCGGAAGCTCTGGTCGCCAAGAATTGAGTTTCTGTCGTGACAGGAATAGCACAGGGCATACGCCTGAGAGGATTCTTGTGTAAAGTCGGTAGTCGAGTAATTCAGTTTCAGTAAGGGACTAAAACTGGAACCGTGCGGCCCGGCAGGG
>JBHHVC010000270.1:0-3342 GCA_046754125.1 Candidatus Zixiibacteriota bacterium | reverse complement strand
TGACAGAATTCTCGACTAACCGCTCCAAGGGGCAGACGAGACGTCTGCCGCCCACCTAATCTGTGCGGTGCCTACCTCAGAATCAGCCAGAACTCGTCGGTAAATCCCTGAAATGACCCGCCGCCGGTGAAAGCAAATTCACCTCTGTTATCCACAAGACCAATCTGCATCTTCACCGAGTCGACGGTCGACAGATCGGCATCTTCGGCATGACCCGTGTTGAGCTGACGAGCCAGGACGACTGTGTACATTGTGGCGGCACTGCTGTCATAGGCGGAGACGGCGTCAATATCCCAGCGACTGCCCCGCCGGGTTGGATTTCCTGCCAGTGCGTCATCAACTATCCAGCCCGCAAGAAACTGATCCTGCACCCAACCGGGGCTAACAGACGAAGCGTCAGTCGTTTCAGAAGACTTCAGTATATAGCCTTTGAAGCTACTCCCATTAATGTGCATCTTTTGCGGTTGTAATCCGAGTATGCTGTTGTCAAAGACGGCATGCACTCCTATAGTGTCAGTGTCGACAGTAAGCTCAGGGCTTAGGAAGCTCATATCTTCAGCAAGACCGGCTCCGCCAGTCGTGACAACACGCCAGTTCCAGGCATCGCGCTGCGCACTACCCTCAATATCGAAGAGGAGCAAGGCCTGATCCTCTTTGAAAGCGGTAGTATCTCTGGAAAAGTTGACTGGGGGCGGCGTCCCGACCACTTTCCATCGATCGGGCCAGACCGAATGACTGGCATCGACCCATTGTAAACGGACAAAGAGCATTCCATTGTTATTGATGGCCTTAACGGTCAGGTCCGCTGGAACTCCGGAAGCGGCAGGTGGTGCAATCTTGGCCGGACGGGTTCCTGACGATAGGGAGAGTACGGTGGAGTCTAAGGCAACCCAGGCGGCATGATCCACCGAGTTCATATCAGGAGACGCCAACGTGCCGGCGATAACTCGCTTTAGAGGATCAGGCTTTGTCCCCAGGCCGCCGCCGTCATCAGTGCTGTCGCCGCCGCATCCGATGGCCAGCACAAGAGCCAGCGTGATTAACAGTAATGTCATGCAGGTTTTTTTCATCGTCACATCTCCCAAATTGTGATTTACTCGCAATAATTCAAGATAACGATTCTGCCCGATGATGAAAGCGAAAAAGAGCCGATCCCCGGCCTTGATACTGATCTACAGTATGTGCAAGAAGAAGAAAGCGGCAGGATTTGGAGGCAAGCCTCCAGAGGCGAGCCTCTCGGCTGCCCTCTGTACCGCCAAGTTTCTGGTTGATTCCCAACAATAATCACGTGTATTCTGTTGCTAATGAAACCTGCAATCGCACTTTCTATCCTCGTCCTTCTTTCTGTCTTGGCTACGGCTCAACAGCCGCCCGATTCGGTTGTCCCCGAACAATTCGGGATGGAGCATTTGAGCAGCTACCTCGGGCTATTTCCGGATGACATTTCCTTCCGCGCAGACTACACCGAACCGGATTCCTTTCGCTTGAAGCTGGTCGCCGACCTGATGCTCCAACCGGCGGGAATGATTGACTACGGTACAGCGTTGCGCAGTGCCTACTCGTCCGGTCAGCCGGAAATTGCGGCCTCTATTCTCTTTCAGGACCTTGCGGGGGAGAACCAGTCTGCCCGTACGAAGGGATACGTCGGTTCGGCACAGGAAGTGCAGCGAACCTATAACCTCTACTATTCCGACCCGGCCTTTAACCAGATGCTGGCAATTGTTGCCACCTACTTGGATGTGTCATTCCCACGTTCGACAGAAATGATGCTCAGTCGGCTTGACAAGAGCCAGCGCCGCTTCCTGCGCAAGCAGTTCAAGGAAATCATTGTTACGCACGAAGATGAAGTGTTCATGTCGGTCGAAGCAATCGACTCAGTAGAAAAGAAAGAAGAGGTCTATGCCGAGCAGTTTGTCGCCTTCGGTACACTCATAGACAAAGATCCGATTATCGACGCCGGTATTGATTGCCTGAAAGACCTGATGCTGGAACTTCGTAATCTTCGATCTCAATTATCATCTGGCAAGACCTCAATCGACGATATAATAGGTGAAACCGCCTACCTGCCAAAAGGAGCCGACCTGAGAACCTTCTTGGGAAAACAGCCCGGGTGGGCAATAGGTGGCACCGGCAACGACTACTACTCCGGAGATTACAACTTCATCTTTGATTTTGGCGGCGATGACGTGTACGATCTCTCCTATGATCCCGCTGATCCCCACGGTGTAATTATCATCGATCTGTCAGGTGACGACCGCTACCACGGGACATCAGACTTCACCCTTGGATCGGGAGCATTTTCTGTTGGACTATTGCTCGATTTCGACGGTAACGATCGTTACGATTCCAAATCCTTTTCGATTGGAAGCGGCTATTTCGGATTCGGACTTCTCTACGACGCCGCCGGCGATGATCGCTACGACGGTGACACCCATGTACAGGCAGCGGCCTCGTTCGGACTGGGACTATTGATAGACGAAGGCGGCCGCGATATTTACAATGCCGCCCTGCATTCTCAGGGGTTTGGGTTCGTCGAGGGGATGGGAGTCATTTACGAACTGGACGGTGCAGACAGCTACTATGCAGGTGGAAAATATAAAGATATTTTGCGTTATGACGTGCACTACCTGTCGCTCTCGCAAGGATTTGGGTACGGACTCAGGCCCTGGATGTCCGGCGGTGTGGGAGCGATTATAGATACCCGGGGGAATGACAGCTATAATGCCGATATCTTTGCCCAGGGAGCCAGCTACTGGTGGTCGCTGGGAGCAATCTACGACTCGAGCGGAAACGACAATTATCAGTGCTTTCAATATGGCCAGGGGGCGGCCACCCATATGACTCTTGGCGTCCTGATCGACGATTACGGCAATGACGTCTACTTCGGAAAAGGACTTATGCAGGGCTGCGGGCACGATTATTCATGCGGTCTGATACTGGACCGCCACGGCAACGACACTTACACCGCCTACGATCTCTCACAGGCGGCAGGGTCGGCCAACGGAGCGGGAGTGCTGATCGACAACGAAGGGGACGACCGATATTTTATCAAGAATCCGAAGAATACTCAGGGCTACGGCAACCCGCGCCGCGACTTCGGCTCTATCGGTCTCTTTATCGATCTGGGCGGCAGTGATCAGTACTGGGGCAACGGACGCGACAACAGCTACTGGCGCACCGACTCCAAATGGGGGGGAGGCATGGATATCGAGATGCATTTGCCCGACTCTTCGGCGGAAGTGAAATGACTCAACGGACTCTGGTTGTCGTCGCAATGGCTGTGCTGCTTCGTTTAGTTACAGCCACAGGTGTCGCAGCCGAGCAAACTCTCTCGGAAAAAAT
>JBHHVC010000269.1:0-3377 GCA_046754125.1 Candidatus Zixiibacteriota bacterium | reverse complement strand
GTTCGCGGTGAGCCGATAGTCTGCACGCCCGAGGATGCTTACCGTTGCTTTATGCGTACGAAGATGGACTTTTTGGTCATGGGTTCTTTCCTGATCGACAAGACGGAACAAAGGACACTTGAAAACGACACCGATTGGAAGAACGAGTTTGAGCTCGACTAGGTGAGATAATGTTACGACAACAGATAGGAAGCATTCCCGGCACCATGAGAGATTTGAGACAATTCGGTTATACTGTTGGCGGTGTCCTGACAATTCTTGGCGCCGTCCTGTGGTATTTTTCCAGGCCCTCCAACCCGTATTTCCTTGGGATCGGGATTATTCTGATAGTGGCGGCCGCTCTTGCTCCGAATGTCCTTCGGCCACTTCAGAAAACCTGGATGACTATTGCGGTTGTTCTGGGTTGGGTGATGACCCGACTACTTTTGTCTGTGATGTTCTACCTCGTCTTTGCACCGATCAGCTTGATCAGTCGCGGACTGGGCCACCAGTTTATTGAACGACGCTGGGATCGGTCGGCGTCAACATACTGGAACAAGCGGGATGACGATGAGATCGATAAAACGTCTTGCGAAAAACAGTTCTAAGAATCTGGCCCTGCTGGGGATAAGCGTGACGGTGGTACTCCTGCTCGGAGAGCTTGCTATTCGTCTGGTCTTACCTCAGCAACTGATTGTACCTAATCCGGAGATTTGGCGGGCGGCTGATACTATCGGTTGGTGGCACAGAGAAAACGCCAATACTGAAATCAACACGGGCGAAGCATTAGTTCACTTTGTTTCGGATTCCAACGGGTATCGGATCAACTTCAACCAACCAGCCCTGTCGGCCGACAAGGCCGATGTTGCAATACTGTTCATAGGCGACTCGTTTGTTGAGGCTATGCAGGTAGAGAACAACCAGACCTTTCCTCAGCTAATTGCCCGCGACCTTGAAAAACGACACCAACTGAGCTTTGCAGCGGACAATGCCGCCGTAGGTGGATGGGACCCGAACCAGTACTTGATAGAGGCAAGGCGAGCACTCGACATACGACGGTACGATTGCACCGTAGTTTGTCTGTATGCCTGCAATGATATTGTTGGGTGGCGGGCAGACAACTACACACCCGAGGCAATTTCACGGCGCCACCATTTTCACTGGCCTGAGTCATTTAGCTGGAATGGACTGATCAATGCCGTCTTCTACCCGATCAACGATCACCTTGAAACAACTTCTCACTTGTTCATATTCTTGAAAACGCGCATGAAAAGTGTGTTGGTGAAAATCGGTCTATCGGCCGCCTATTTTCCAGCGGTGTTTAAGGTCAGTGAGCGAGAATCGAATCGATGGCAAAACACTCTTGACATTTGTCGCGATATCGCCAACGAGACTGAATCGTACGGCACACCGATACTTTTCGTTCTGTTGCCCGGACCATTTC
Organism: Candidatus Zixiibacteriota bacterium; assembly: GCA_046754125.1. Classification (GTDB taxonomy): domain Bacteria; phylum Zixibacteria; class MSB-5A5; order GN15; family FEB-12; genus JBHHVC01. The sequence continues at coordinate 1,954 of JBHHVC010000269.1, read as the reverse complement.
AGGTCAACAAGGATCAGTTTTACAATGCCGTTGAGAGTTTCGGACTTGATCCCGATTCGGTCGACCTGGATCAACCAAGTCGAATTATGGACAGCCTATTTGCAGGTGCGGGCTTGAACTTGATCGATCCCTTGGAGCAGATTCGTCTCAAGGCCGATGCAGGTATGACCCTGTACGGCAAAATTGACGGCCACTTCAACCCCGAGGGCCATACAGTGACTGCCGAGATCATTCTGCCGATCATAGAAATGGAATTGTCCAACAGGATAGAGGGATTGTAACTATGTCGAAGCTTTCGATTCTGTTTGAGTTGTGGGGATTCTTGAGAGCACGCAAGAAGTGGTGGCTGGGACCGATCATGTTCTTTCTTGTAGTCCTGGGCGCACTCATTGTATTTGCCGAAGGGTCGGCTCTGGCTCCGTTTATCTATGCACTTTTTTGATGGCCCCGCCCCTGCGGTTCGATGCGCAGATAAGCCTATGTTCAGGATATCTGGAGCACGACGCGCGAACCGTCTTCTTAAGGTACGTCACTTGATTAGTACCATCCTCTTCGATTGAACAAATCCGCCCGTAGTCAATCGATAGAAGTAAACGCCGCTTGCTACCGGCGATGCCGAACGATCGGTTCCGGACCAGACAGCTTCATAGGAACCGGCCGGCTGTTCCCGATTGACAAGAACAGCCATGAGTTGACCGACGATATTGAAAATATCCAACCGAACAAACGTCGCTACCGGAAGAGTATACACGATGGTCGTCGACGGGTTGAACGGGTTAGGATAGTTTTGTGCGAGTGAAAAGCGATCCGGCAATTCCAACTTGTTGTCGTCGATATCAGTTGCCACGTTCACTTTCGCCTCGGTCGAATCAACATTCGATAACGCCGATACGTTGGCAACATCGTCATATGTTTTGATACCTACATAATACAACTGCGCGGGTATCAGGGCGCCAATTGTTACGGTCTGAGTAGCACCCGATGCAAGAGGGACGGGCGGGCTGCCGAACAATGTCGCCGAATCCCAGTTGGCTATTGTCAGCAACTGCGTCGAATACCTGATTTCATACAGCGTCGCCTGTCCTGTCAGACTATCGTCGCCGGGCGCAGTCCAGGCAAGATCGATCTCGCCGTTGTCAACTCCGGGAATTGCCACAAGATCGGTGATTGCTGCGGGCGGAATGATCTCGGCACTGGTGCTGAGGGAGGCGACATTTGATATCCCTGACCAGTTGGGAACTTCATCGGCCACTTTGATAGCGACATGATACATGGTCCCGGGGACGAGATTGTTGATCGTTGCCGACTCCGGTGTACCGGCTGGCCGGGGAGCGGCCAATCCCGATACTGCAATGGCCGATGAGAAATTCGCAGACGTTATCGGGCTGGTGGAGTATCGTAAATCGTATTGCGATGCTCGACCGCTGTCGCCGTCGTCGCCGGGAGCGGTCCAGGTAACAGTTATCGAATTGGGCGAGGACACGCCTGTGACCAGCGCAGCTTCCGAAGAAACGCCACCGGCAAACACCGTAGCCCAAAAAGCGGCAATGCAGATTCGATACCTGCGCGCAAAACAGCTAAGGTCTGCTGTTATCTCGTTTCTTATTTCTCGTCTGGTCATGGCAGCATGACCAACACAAAAGCCGGACCAATTGAACGATTAGTTTTCTATTGGTTAACAACGAGTTACACCTGCTCTCTTGAAGTGATTTGTCGTTCGTGTTCAGAGTTCGATCAGCGTGTATGTTCAGAGTATAAATTATGCGCAGGTTGCGGCAAACAATACTGCACTATGCCGATCCCGGCAGTTGGAGTACGGGGCCCTAATGCTCTGAATAAGAGATGCGGTAGATACGCCCACCGAAGTCGTCGCTGACCAGCAACGACCCGTCAGGCATAACCAGAAGATCAACCGGTCGACCCCAACGTTGGTCTCCCTGCAGCCAGCCGTCGG
>JBHHVC010000268.1:0-3439 GCA_046754125.1 Candidatus Zixiibacteriota bacterium | reverse complement strand
GACCTTTGTCTTTCCGTGCGCAGGGTCGTAGTCTAAATGGTAGATACGCGAGATAGCCGGCGCCAGCCGAGACAGCATGTGATCATCAATTTCAGTATCGGTGGTTAACAAGATGACTTGATGGCCGGCACGGGGAAAATAGTCTTGAATCATATTGAGACGATGATCGCTGTCTAGCCGGCCCAAAGGCGTGTCAATAACCACCGGCATTGGGGCCCCCGATACTTCTCGCAGTCCCCACATTGTTGCCACAGCCAGTAGTTGTTTCTCCCCAGCGGAAAGCTGTTTGCGTTCAACGGGTTGTTGCTGCCGAAAAAGAGTGATTTCGTAGGTGTCAGGGTCTATCCTGGCCGCATCTATCAACGACTCTTTTCTGCACAGTTGATTGAAACGAACGACCAACGCTTTTTCCAACAAAGCTATCTTCTCTCGACGTAACTCGCGTGAATACTCTTCCAGGACGCGCTGGGTCTTATTGGCCAGTTGAATTCGTTGATTCAGGTGCTCTCGCTCTGCAATCCGCTCGCGCAGTCGCCGCAATTCGAGGTGGCTTTGCTCTAGCTCGTAGTCTACCCGTTGGATTTGCTCATCCAGCTCTTGATCCTCTGTCTGCAATTCAACGAGTTCTCGACTGTAGCGATGTAGCGTTTCGACTAACGGCTCTAGCGCCTCGTCGGCTGGCACAAGCTCTAGTTCTTGGTCGACCTGTTCGATTTCAGCTTCCAAGTGATTCAACTGGCTGACAGTTCGGCAAAATTCTCGAGGAACTTCCGCCAGAGCTTGATCTATCCAGACAAGTAATGTCTGCCAATCTTCGTCAGAAACTCGCACGATAACCTCGGCTGGATCGATGTGACAATCCGGAACGGCTTCTCTCAAGATTCTCTCGATCTTCTCTCGCACTTTGTGCTGAGCGAATCCGTCTATATTGACACCAATGTCAACCCAGAACTCCGGTGACGTAATCGCGGTCGAAACTTGCGCAAGTTGGTTCTCCAGCACTTGCTGCGAAGTCATTCCCTGTTTATACTCTTTTTCCAGATGCAGACGGTCTGCCACTAGCCGGCACATCTGTGGAGCCACGGCAAATGGCAACAAACCGTTGCACAAGTCCTGTGCGCGACGGCGCTGCACTTCAATTTCCGCCTCTAGTTGTTGACGCGTTGCCTTCAGATCGTTCAAGCGATCAGCAAACCACTTCCCTTCGCTTGCTATCCGCTGCTCTTGATTCGAAATAGCGTGCTGTTTGGCGCTTATTGATTCTTTGATCACCCGTTGTTCAATCTGTAGATTAGAGCGTTTGTTCTCTAAATCCGATATTCTTTGAGTCAGCTCTTGAAGTTGTGCTTGTAATGAGTCTGAACTATGTTCGGTCTTCTTTCGGGACAGGAAGATGTCTAGGTCCTTTTGGAGCCGTCCTACCAAGTGCAGTCCCAACAGCATATTGATTGCCTCTGCGAGCAAGCTGCTGCTAGTACCATCTTCCGCAAGTAATCTTAGCTTCTCACCGTCAAAAAACAGTAAATTGGTCACTTGTGGAGGTACCAGCTCGCGCAGAAAGCTTTCCTTCTGCTTGATGCTATCGAACTCACTTAGTCTTTGACCATTCTCCCAGATCGAGAGGGCCTCTGTTACTTCACCTAGTTGATCTGGAGTTAGCTGCCAACTTCTCTGAATATGATAGGTTTGCTTACGCAACTCGCTGATATAGTCCATAGTCAAGCTTATTTGGGCCGATGCTGGTCGCTCAGCCGAGTTCTGGGGAATATGGATTCGCTTGGCCAAGTAATTCTCATACTTGGCTCGACTGATCCGGCTCCCAAGTGCTAAGGAACCATGCAAACACAAGCGAATCGCTTCAACAAGCGTTGTCTTGCCAGCACCATTCTTGCCTCTGAATAGGACAATGGGACGGCTGTACCCGTTCAGTGGTACTGGGGTCAGGTTGAAAGACTGATCACCACGATAGATGCCGAAATTCGACAAGTGGACCTGCCGGATGATCATGTGGTCCCCCTTGTCCCGTCAGCTCGTTGTCGGCGCAACACCATTTCAGTTTCGATTTCTTCAAAGTCTCGCCAGTCTTCGTCTAGAATTTTCTCTATGGTTTTGTGAATCAAGCCTCGGCGACGCATGCCGTAGTATTGCCACTCAGCATCCATCAGCTTTTGCGGTAATCTAACTGGGACATCATGCTTGTGCGCAATCTTCTGCAATAGGTCAAGCTCTAAACGACCTGGCATATTCACGTCATTATGCTCGAAGTCCATCGTTTGGCCTGTTACCTCAGTGTAGATTTCAGGAAGAGAGTCTTCCCAGTCCTGACGCTCGGTTAACCATAACCGGCGGATTTCCCTTAGCTCTTCCTCGCTAATCAGCTCAAAGTCGGGATCATACTTTTGCACCTTAGCCTGAGTTTCAAGTAGTCGCCTCAACATCTCCTTCGAAAAATCGAGAGTATACGTACGCCAGCGTAAAGTTCCTTTCTCCGTAATCTTTATTCGCCCGTCCCGACCCTTATATTCTCTCTGTTCAGGTTTTACTGCAGGATCCTGTGTCGAAGCTAACCAATCCCTAAAATCAAGCAAGGGAATCATCCAATCTTCACCAGAGTCGATCATGGCTTCCATGGAACGATCGCGATGAACCACCGTGCACGTCCAGCAGCCGAAACGAGAATTCCCACAAGACGGAGTGGTATCATCAACCACGACCGGACACTCGCCATCTTGAGCTGATCGGTACATGGAGAACAAATCACGGTTGTTATTTCCCCACGGGGATGGGAACTGGAGTAGATACTGCCATACATCCTCTGTAGAAAAGTGCTCTATAGGCATGTATATCCACGCTCCAGGCAACCGGCCGTGCCGAGCCAAACGATGACCTCTGATGCGATGCATATTCATCACTTGATCACGTGTAGCGCTTTCCCCTCGACGACTACCTAAGACCAAGATAACTTCTCCGTGTTCAGCGACCTTGTCTAAGATGAAGCGGTTGGATGGGTTGATTTTTAAGCGTTCGGTACACCAGCGGAAAATGCTATTTGGAGCAGGATATCCGCGCCCAATTAAGTTCACCCAAAAGGTGTCATCCAAGATTGGCGTTAGCTTGTGAGCTGTAAAGGGCATATCAAGTTCATCAACCCGTTCATTGATCCGATGCAGAGTTCCGCTAACATGATCGACAATGACCGGTGTTTCCACAAGTGTATCTGTCGAGATAACGTAAACATGCTTCTGCCGCTCCTCAGGTGGCAACTCGGCTAATGCATACCAGACCAATTGGAGAGCTGCAGTCGAATCCTTCCCGCCGCTGTAGCCAACCACCCACGGCTGCGGGTAGTGCAGATACACGTTGCGGATATCGTCGTAAATGTCCTGGATTGTGCGAGTCTCAAAGACAGAGGTTTCGTTCGGGAGACCGTCGGCCATAG
>JBHHVC010000267.1:0-3439 GCA_046754125.1 Candidatus Zixiibacteriota bacterium | reverse complement strand
ATTGGTGGCAGGCGGCTTGCCGTCGAGGGTGATGCTATCGTGATCGCTGAGTCATTTGATATCAGCGGCTGGACGCCCGGGGAGTACACCCTTCGTGTCTCCATTTCTGCCCCGGAAAGTGAGATAGCAGATTCGGCCGACCTACCTATTCGCATTGTGACCCCGGTTTCACAACAGGCTACTTTGGCACAATCGGTGTTGCCGAGCAGGTATGATTCGCTCAATCTCGAGGACAGAATAAACCTGCTGAAGTACCAGCTCACTCCCAACGAGAAGATGACTCTCGAGAGATTAACTAATATCGGACAGGAGAATTTCATCAGACAGTTCTGGCGAGACCATGCCGTGCCGCCGCAAGGATCAGCCCGTAACCGGGAGGAGTTGGTCCAATGGTACGATCATGTCGCCCGCGCATTCGCGGATAACGTTAGCCACAAAAGCGGTTGGGCCACTGACAGAGGTCGCGTCTATCTTACCTATGGCCCCCCGTCCGAAGTTGAGGAGTTCCCGGCTCCTATTACCGGTCCTCCCTTTGAGGTCTGGTTCTATCGGCAACTGCGTGAGGGGAAGGTATTTGTATTCGTTGACTGGTCCGGTTCACACGACTACCGGATGGAGCACTCTGATGTCCTTGGAGAGAAATTCTCGCAGGATTGGGACGATCGTATCAAGCAGGGGCTGCTGGAAAGATACTAACGGTCCTTCAGCCACCCCCGCTCCACAAAAAAACCGCCCCAGCGGGGCGGTTTTCGTGTATTCCGACATAAGACGGTAGACCTATTTCCCAAGCGTGTCCTTTGAAGCCGTAGGGCCAGGACCTTTGCGAAGCGATCGTTTCACCGGTATCGTAAACCTGCTGTTTTTCTCGTCATCCAGTTCAAATGTAATCGATTTGTCGAATGATCTATCGATTGCGGCAGCAGTCAGTTTCACAACTGCCCGGGCTGTAGCACCGGCATCGATCGACGACGGCAGATCAACCTCCATCAGGTTTGACGGAGCTGCAATCAGCGAGACATTTATCTTGTTGTCGGAGACGTTAGTAATATTGAATTCTATTTTGTCTCGGACTTTCTGCGTAAACTGCGAAAGGTCGAGTTTGTACGGTCTCATCACCACCGGATAGGTGGAATCTGGTCGCTTGACCACATTGGCGATGATTTGTACAAACTTGTCCGGCGGGCCCTCGTTAGTCTGGATTTTGGGTCGCTTAGTAATCCGCCGAGTGTACTTCTTGGTACTGAAAATGATCTCTAAGTTAGTGCTGTCACCGACAGCAAGCACATTCTGTAAAAGAGGTGCTTTGGTGCAGCCTCAGCCAGGCACCACTTTGAGTATTTTCAGTGTGTCGTCGCCGGTCGATTTCAACCAGAAATCGTGACTGATTTTCGCATTCTGGGGGACAAAGCCAAAGTTGAATGCCGACTCGCCCAGAGTCAGCCTCGGGGCAGCGAATGCCGAGCCTACTAACAGTAGCAGGGCCAGCAACAGGCAACCCAGATACGCGTTCTTCTTGAAAGTGTTCACAACCAATTCCTCATAGAATATATCAACGTTGAATACATGTTTTCTTTATCGGCTCACAGTGGCACTAGTTTGGTAGATTTTTCGCCTTATCGGTACAGTTATTCTTGTCTTTGCCGCATCTGACAATTCGAAGGTCAGGGAGCGCTTAAATTCGGCCTCTCGATATCCCGGTTTGATTACGATTGATCCACCTCTGCTACCACCGGCAGGCAATGATTTGGGCATAGTAACCTGGCATTCCTCGATCTCCCGCGATACCAGTTTTATGGCGAGAGCCCCAGACGAGTGGTTGGTAACAGTGAAGGTTATGCTGTCAATAGAACGGCTGGCTAGCTTGGATAGTTCAAGTTTATGTGGCCGGAACGACACCGGGCGAGCGGAGTCGGGGCGCGGCATAGCCAGAGCAGTCAGATTCACCCGATAGGGATCAGGACCGGCATTAGTAAAAATATATGGATATTTACCGGCGGCGCCGGTCCTTAGCCGTAATTCCCAGAAAAAACTGACAAGCATACTGTCGCCCGGGGCCAACCGATCCGAGGGAAGAGGCATGGTCGCGCAGGCACAACCGGTCTTGATTTCGTTGATTACGATAGTATCATCCCCGATCGACTTAAACCAAAAGGAGTGAGAAATCGTCGATTTTTGGGGAGCCAGTCCGAACTCGAATTCCGACGGTTCGATCAGCAATTCCGGCCCGGCCGATGCTTCGCCGGAAAGAACAGCAATTGCAGCCATAATCATGAACAATCTCATACAGTTCCTTTATATCACCGCTTTGGCCCTTAGTTCCATAGCGAGCGGCTATAATAGTACCGGACAGGCGATTAGTCAAGTCCGCAACAGGATTGGCGGAGTATTTGAAGCGGTCCGGTGCCTCGCCCTCAGGGGCAGGAGACGAGCGAGGGTGGATTGCCGAACAACCAGTCGACAATAAAGGTCATGTCCACGATGTCGGAGACAGAGGTGTCACCGTTTGGATCGGCCTCTTCCGGGCAGGGTTGGACACACCCGCTGCCGAACAGGAAATCTGTAATACAGGTTAAGTCGACCATGTCAAGGTCGGCGCCATCGCCATTGACATCGCCACGAGTACCGACGCAGCAGGGGGGTTCATGATGAAACCACGCCTCTTTGGTTACAACATTGACAGGCGCTTGTGTCGTTATGTTCCAGTAGGTGCAGGTGTCCACCACTTCCACCCGATAATCCCCCGCAGGTTGCGGTGCATTCGAACCATCCGTGCCGTCCCACACCAATGAAACCGGCCCGGAGAACTGAGAACCATCAAAGAGGGTTTTGACCAATCCCCCCTGCTGATCGTACACTATTACAGAAACATCCGACGGATCTACCAGAACGAAGTCGATATAGTGCCAGCTCTGCGATTGCGATGAAGTCACGGCAAAGTCCACCACGTCCGTCCCTATTGCGAAGTACTGGAAGCCGCTGGAATCGGTCCAGGACTCCCCCACCGACATATTGCCGAACCCGTAATAACCGCCATTATTGGTGATACTGATCGGCTGAATGAACTCGTTCACACCGATACCAGTGCTTCCAAAAGTACACAGAGGGAAAAGGTCGTACCGATACTTGGTAATGGTTCCCGCGTATTGATCTACCGCCCAGAGCTGGCCAAAGATGTCCGTTTCCAGATCGACAATGAATTGACTGGTAGGAGCTTCCGACATCCAGGCAACGCTTTCGCCACCGGTTGTCTTTATCAACCACACAATTCTGCTGTTGCCGCCATCAGCAACATAGAGGTGGCTATTGTTGGCATATGGATCGTTTGGGTAGACCAAAAAAGAGCTTCGACCGGAAACTATGGCTGTGAGGTGACAGAAGTCGCCCACCTGACCGGTGCACCCGTAGTTCCCAACGGTGTTGCGCAACACGCCGCCGATTG
>JBHHVC010000266.1:0-3456 GCA_046754125.1 Candidatus Zixiibacteriota bacterium | reverse complement strand
TGACCTGCGGCGGAGACACCGGATGGAGTGACAACGATATCCTCTCGACTTAATCTTGCAGAGAGGCCTCGATTGTCATCTCCGCCCACGATGGTTATTTCGTCTTTGTCGAAGCTGATCTCAAACAGTGTGCGCTTGGCGCGCGATCGCTTATACTCGTCGTAGTCGACGGCCTTTGCCGAATGGGGCCATGCGACCAGAGCGATGAGTATTATCAGGCCGAATTGGGCTGATCGAGCATTGGCTGTCATATTCTTAATCCTCCGTTTCTCCAATCTATAGAACAACTAACGTGCCGGGCTGTCAAGTTTGTGTCAGACGGTCAGATAGAGGATAGAGCGTAGTCAGAATGATGGCACTTTTACACATCATCGCACAGTTCTGCATCAGTCTTATGATATGCCGAGTTCCTTAATCTTACGCGAGAGGTTGGCTCGATCGACTTTCAATACTCGTGCGGCCTGAGAGATATTGCCGTCACATTCCTTCAGGGTCTGGCTGATCAATGTCGATTCATATTGCCGCATCTTTTCGTTCAATGATAGCGAATCGTAGTTGTCTGTGCTATGCGAGTGCAAAGATAGTTCACTGCCTTCGATTTCAGCAGGGCCAACCGTTCGGTCCCTAAACAGTATAGTCAGACGTTCTATTGTGTTTCGTAGTTGTCGAACGTTGCCGGGATAATCCTGTGTGGCCAACAGGGCCATCGCCTCGGGAGTCAGTCGGACAGATTGAGACGGGTCAAAGCGCTTGAGGAAGCTGCCCGCCAGAGCGGGAATGTCACCCGGTCGTTTTCGCAGTGGGGGGACGTTAATTTCAAAGACGGAAATACGATAGAAAAGGTCCTGGCGGAATCTGTCTGAGAGAATAAGCTCGGGCAGATTGCGATTAGTGGCGCAGATCAGACGTACGTCGACCTGTTTGGTCCCAGAGTCTCCCAATCGTTCCACTTCGCCGGATTCCAGTACACGAAGAAGTTTTGCCTGGCATTCGAGGGGAAGGTCGCCTATCTCGTCAAGAAACAAGGTTCCGCCATCGGCCAATATGAACCTGCCAACATAGTCCCGGACCGCACCCGTGAAAGCGCCCTTAGTATGCCCGAACAGTTCAGATTCAAACAGGCTGGAAGGGATTCCGGGGCAATTGACTTTGATGAACGATTTTTCGCGTCGATTGCTTTGTAGAAAGAGGCGGGTGGCGACCAGTTCTTTTCCGGTGCCGTTTTCACCGGTGATCAAGACGGTCGTATCGGTCGGTGCGACCTGTGCAATTGTCTTAAAGAGCTTTCGCACGGGAGGCGAACTGCCAATCATAGTTGAGTTGGCGTCTATTTCGTCGAGATGGATTCGTCTTTGATTTTCGGCGGCGGCCAGCATGAGTGTCGCGCGAACAGACGCGATCAGCCGTTCGGGTGAAACGGGTTTTTCCAAGTAGTCGGCGGCTCCGAGTTTGAGAGTCTCCAGTGCAGTTGGGATATCTGACTGGCCTGATATCACCAGAACAGACGGTTGGAACGGTTCTTCATTTAGCAGGCGAAGGAACTCCACTCCCGACTTGCCGGGGAGATTGAGATCGAGCAGGACAAGGTTGATCGGGTTGTTTCGGCACACACTGAGTGCATTGTCCACCGTTGCAGCCGATAAAGTCTTATAGCCTTCATCGCCGAGCAGCGCCGAGAACGAGTCGGTGATATGCGGTTCATCATCAACTATCAGAATTGTCGACGGCATCAGCATCTTTCCTGCATAGCGGCAGTTCAACTGTTACGGTGGTACCCTCTTCGGGTTTTGACGAAATGGAGAGTCGTCCCTTGAGGTCACTGACGACCTTTTCGACAACAGCCAGACCGATTCCGCTTCCTTTTTCCTTTGTGGAAAAATATGGCATACGCGCTGTGGCTACGGTTTGCTCCGACATGCCGTGTCCGGAGTCGGTCACAGAAAGAAAGCAGATATCGCCCCGTGAGACCAGTTCGATACGGATACGCCCTCCGCTATCAGTGGCGTCGAGCGCGTTCTGCAACAGGTTGTGCAGCGATTGGCGGAAGTATACTTCATCCAATTCAACATTGACAGAATAGTCGGGCAGTTGCAGCGAGAAGTCGTACCGGGATAGCTGCTCAGAGTAAAGTGTAGCAAACGAGCGCAACAGTGCCGTCAGATCAGTCGACACGGGCGAGGGATCAGGCATCTTTGCCAGTTGTGAAAAGCGATCAGCCAGCACGGTCAAGCGTTTCAATTCGTCACTTGCCGCCGATAGCGGGGCGACCACCTGCTCTTTGTGGGGAGAGTTGGCCAGTGTCTTTTCAATACGGTGGAGCGAGATGAGCAGAGGCTGGAGCGGGTTCTTCAACTCATGGGCGAAGAGCCGCGCGACGTGGCGCCAGGCAGCGACACGTTCGGATTGGGTGAGACGGTCGGTAGTTGCTTCAAGCTGTCCTGCCATCCGGTTGAACTCCTGGGTGAGGGAGCGTATTTCTCCTATTCCCTGTAGTTTGACCTGCTGGCTGAAGTCACCCTGTCCGATTTGTACGGCCGCTCGGTTCAGATCGGCCAGTGGCTGTGACAGGTTGCGGGAGATGCGAGCGGAAAAGTAGTAGGCTGCTGCCGCAGTCAGGATGGAAACGGCCGCAAGTAGAAAGCCAACGAAATACAGGTAGTTCAGCCGCAGTTGACCAGTGAGGCTTTGACCCGCCCGCCCGACCTGAACGGCTTGCATGAGATTGAGAAAAGAAGGGGGGTGGATGATTCCTCCAATTACGAGTGTGTTCTGATCGACACGCAAAGCGAACCTGTACGCGAGACTGTCAATCATGATAATTCTCCGGCTGTCGGCGATGGCGGCATCAACAATACCGGAAGCAACTTCGGGGGGAACACCAACGGATTGTGTGACTGTGGAAATAGAATCGTTGAGAGCCACAATGACAAAATCAACGCTCAGTGGTTTGGCAGAGCCAGTTGTGAAGTCTTTCATAGCACGATCGATCTGATCGTAAACGAGGCTGTCATAAAATGCCGACAGCTTCGTGCTGTCCGCTGCTGAAAAAGTGCCGACGTCCCCGGGCATTTTAGCTACGAGATAATAGCCAACTGTGGCCAAAAGCAGAACGGGGATCGCCGAAAAGAGCAAGAACTTACGAAAGAGTCTCCTGCCGAACGACGACTCCACAGAAATACTACCTTGCCAACCATTGCTTGAGGTCTGCAAATGCCTGTAAGTGTGCCTCAAAAGCGATCTGGTTCGGAATGTGATCCAGCGGGAAGTATGCGACATCGAGGGCGTCATCAGCCGCCCGCATTTCGCCCCCGACAACATCGGCAAGGTAGAGTATCAGCAATGCATTGGCACGGGGATCGTCGTTGCCTGAATAGATGTCGAAAAGCTCTGTCAGCTCTATTTCGAGACCGGTTTCTTCGCGCACTTCCCTCACGGCCGTCTGGCGAGGGTGTTCGT
>JBHHVC010000265.1:0-3466 GCA_046754125.1 Candidatus Zixiibacteriota bacterium | reverse complement strand
ACGATTACATCCGGCAAAGTCAGTTCAGTTCAGACGGAAAAGGACACTTTTTCCTGCGGGTTGGTGATCAACTGCGCGGGACCACAGGGCGGCCAAATCGGCCAATTGGTCGGTGCTGATGTGAAAGTCGTACCGATCAAACGCCAGATTGTCACCACCGGAGAACTTTCATTTGTGAGACCGGATTTCCCGATGGTGGTCGATGTCCGTTCGGGGCTGTACTGCCACAAGGAATCGAAAGGAATGCTGCTGGGCTGGGCTGATAAATCAATCGAACCGGCGTCGGATCTCTCGATCGATCCTGACTACACCGATGCCATCGTTGAGCGCGCCCTCGAACTGATTCCAAAACTGGAAACGGCAGGAATAGCCAACCAGTGGGCCGGACTCTATGAGTCTACTCCTGACCACCGTGCCATCATTGGGTATGAACCGAGCGTTGGGGGGATGTTCCATGTGACCGGGTTTTCCGGACACGGCTTTATGCACGCACCGGCGGCAGGCATGGTCACAGCCGAGATATTAACAGGAAAAAAGCCGTCCGTCGATGTATCATCTCTTTCGCCGGAGCGATTTGCCAACGGAGAACTTGTAAAAGAGACAAACGTCATTTAACTCTCAAACCTTTAGTAAGGAGATATGTTATGAAGCGACTATTGCTGTGTGCAGTCCTGCTGACCCTTTGCGCCTCGCTTGCCAATGCTGGCGAAAGCTCCTGCCCGGCCGATCGCGCAGCCAAGCTGGGGCATTCGCCGATTGCCGACTTCCACGACATCCTAGCTCCAACATGGCACGAGGCCTGGCCAAGCAAGGATTATGACGCCCTTCTAGAGGCAGGACCGAAATTCGCTGAGGCATTCGTGGCCATAGCCAAACTCGAACCGACCTTGAAGACCGACGCAAGGATGGCTCTTTTCACACAAAACCGTGATTCCCTGAAACACATGGTCGACCAGTTTGCAACAGCGGCCAAGAGCGGGGATAAGGACAAAGTCTACCAACTCATGCCCGACCTGCACGATGCTTTTGAAATGACCGCCTCTTCCCTGCTGCCAATATCGTACCCCGAATTCGACGGTATGGTGATCACTCTAAACCTTATTCGCGAATCGCACCTTCCCAAAAACAACATGGCCGGGATCATCGGGTCGACCGAAACGCTGGTTGATAAATTCGAGGGACTTTCCGAAAAGACAATCCCTGCGGATCTAGTGGATGTAAGAAAGGAGCTAATCACAGAGTTTGCAGCGATGAAAGAGATTGCGCTCAAAGCAAAATCCTGCTGCGACAAAGGTGATATGGACAACTATAGGGAGCATATCGACGCGCTCGGAAACGCAGTCGATGCAGTAATTGAGAAATACATATAATCATAAGGCCGTCTCAGTTTCCCACGCTTTGATTTACGCCTGCGGGCACTTTGCTACCGGTTGAACGTTATGGCCTACATGAAATCACAGTGTCACTCGCTATACTTCAGGAGGTCTGGATGAAGCGTCTCTTGATCGTAATGTTGCTTGTGCCAGCTCTGCTTCCTGCGGCTACGGGCAATCCTAATTCCCTGCACAAGCAGTTCGTTGTCGCTGACTCATTAATACTTCACGGATGGTTCACTCCGGCCCCGACGAAGGTCTCTGCGCCTCTCTATGTACTCTTGCCGATGCGTGGCCATGCCCATGACTCCTACGACAGCTTTATCTCAGCACTTTCCGAGAGATATCGCGCCGATAGTAGCGGTTCCGCTGCGGGGCGGCCTCACATTCTTACCCTCGATCTTCGTGGTCATGGTCTCTCTATATCGGCGGCCAGTGGCGAACTTGATTTCGGATCAATGGGAAAATCAGAGTATGCAAAAATACCTGACGATATAGTCACTGCCGTGAATCAATTGCTGGCCGATTCCAGTCGGCAGATCGACCGGGATAACATTGTTATTATCGGGGCATCGATAGGAGCGAATTCATCGGTAATGGCAGCAGCAGAACTGGCTGGAGTGACAAAAGTAGTCATGCTCTCTCCGGGGGAAGACTACCTATCGCTTCAGCCGGCAGAGGCTATCAAGAGCTTCAAGGGCAAGATTCTTATCTGCTCTTCGAAAGATGATACATACTCAAGCGAATCATCGGAGAGTCTAGCCCGGCTAAATCCCAAACAGACTCTACTGTACGTATATCCCGGCAAAGAACACGGCACCAATCTCATTGGCAACAATCCTATGGCCCTGTCAGAACTGCTCGATTGGCTGGAACGATAACTTGAATCTGAATGCGATGTATTGAGAAGCAATCTGAAGGCTATTCGTCATCGCCTGAGATATCGATCATGGTTGTATCATCGGCGTAGCGCACTGACTTTGCGCTGGTCAAGCGCAGCAGTTTCTGGGTGACATCACGAATTTTCATCGCCGATTCTTCGACCGTTTTCAACTTGGCCCTCAGGTCGTCATCGAGGTCGGTTCGTTTCATCAGCAGCAGTTGGATATTGCCTAAGATCGCAGTCAGCGGGTTATTCACCTCGTGATTCACTGTGACGGCGGTCTCAATAATTGCGGTCAATCGTTCGCTGTCGAGCTGTTCGCGGGTGAATCCTCCCGCGTCACCATGACCCAAAGCAGCGTAGGCAAGCGATAGGACCGAGCAGAGTGTGCTCAGAAGGTCGTCCTCGGACACTACTGTCCTCGCCCCCTCCTGACACCCAATCACAGCGCCAAACGTACTAGTCCCCATTTGCAGAGGTATGGTAAAGACATGATATGGCGGACTTCCGGCAAACGACAGATATGCAGAAGCCAGTTGCCTTTCTTTTCTCAGCGACTCAAATAGCTCCCGCTCGGTCTCTGCAAGACGGAGGCGGCTTTTATCATCTTTGGAGTAGCCAATACTGGCGGGCTTTTGACCACTTTCAAAAAGATACAGGGTGGCTGCCGACAGTCCGACCAGTTCGGCCAGCATTTCCAGCGCCCCTTCGGCTGCCCGGGTCATATCTTTCCCCGTGGTGGCAGCACGAACCAGCCTGCTCAGAAGCTCAAATCTGTTAGTGTTATCATTGCTCATATTCTTGTTCAACGGCATTCAGAGCAAACCAGATGCCTCCGGTCGGTGAAAACACTCCAGCGCGGTAACTTGGTGACCAAAGGGAAAATAGCGCCAAAACAGGCAGATTCCCAATCTTTTTGATTATGCAACCGCTAGCCGGTATGCAGACAAAGCGTTGCCACCTGCAAACGGACCACCATCGAGAGCACTGATCGAAGCAGCGAAAGGTGCCTGCGAACCACCCGATGGAGGTCTGCCCGGCAAGGCGAGAAATCAGAGCCACTTTGTGTCCTCAAAACCAATTGACAACTAAAGCGGCTCCCGATACATTAGGCGCTTCCTAAAGGGGAAGGAGTGTTGCCAATGCTGGATTCTATGGTTCACGACAACTGCGGCGTTTTCGGTATTCTCGGACACTCTCGAGCTTCGGA
>JBHHVC010000264.1:0-3496 GCA_046754125.1 Candidatus Zixiibacteriota bacterium | reverse complement strand
TCTCGCAACGGCGAACCGGCCGTTTCGGGATTGTACTACTGGTCGGTCGAGTCCGCCACCCGCACGCAGCTAGGCAAACTGGTGATTGTTAGGTAGGTCAAATGTGTGCTCCTGACGCTTTTGGTCTGCGACAGACGTCTCGTCTGCCCCTCAATAGTATCCGATGTCAAGCAGCAGACCAGAGGTCTGCCAGCCACATGAAAATCTAGCTGTCGGAACCACAGGGGTTCCGACCTACCCGTCATCTCCGCGCACGCGGCAATCCATCAGACAAATGTCATGCGACCGGTAGCGAACAAAAGAAAACGGCGGGCGCATATGCGTCCGCCGTTATAGATAGCTGTCGAAACCGATTAGCCGACCGGTTGAGGCGATTGAGATTCAGTCGACACCACCGGTGATTGCATCGAGCCATAAGCCTGTTTGCCCTTGAAGGCCATCACATACAGAGCCACGAAGTTGATGAACGGGACCATCGTCATCCAGCCCCACAGCGGTGGCTGTGATACGTTTTTCGCGGTGGCTGCCCACATGATACCGATGACAATGAAATTGACAAACGGCACCAGGCAAAGGATGAACCACCAGGCCGGTTTGCCTGCCGTCTTGCACAGCAGAAAGATGTTGGCAATGGGAACGAATGCCATCCAGGCGCTGGAAGAATGCCCGGTCAGATTGGCCACCTTGAAGTGCATATAGGCCATGTACAGGTAGATGGCAAAGATGACTACCATTCCCACCATGCCTATCGCGTCCCCCGATCCGGACTGCTGAGTGGACTGGGCCAAAAACTCGTTTGCTTCCATTTGAAACCTCCTTGGGTACTGGAAAACAGATGCGGCCGACTGGATACAGAATGGCCGCTGATTCTTCTAGTTTCGCCCAATTCTATCGCTAGCTTTAGCTTTTTCTCGTTCCGTATATTGTGTCACCACAATAAGTTACCCGCCGCCCCTGTAAGCGCCTTGGGGCAAAGACAATTCGCCGGAGTTGAATCTTGTCTGAACCGCCTGCAACAGCCATATAAGGCCGTTATGGATATTGCAAAGGCCAAGATCGAACAGGCTTGCAAGCTGCTGGATGAGCTGGACATAGACCTGTGGCTCCTGTTTGTCCGTGAAAGCTCGATGCAGGCGGACCCTGCATTGCCACTGGTGATCGGGTTTGATGTAACGTGGCAGTCCTTTTTCGCTTTCTCCCGGACCGGCAAATCATACGCACTGGTAGGCAATTTCGATGATGAGAATGTCAGACGATCGGGCCGTTTCAGCGAAGTTCATAGTTTCACTCAATCGGTGCGTGATGACTTCTGCAACTTGATAGATCGGATCGTCCCCAGAACGATCGCAGTCAATTACTCAACCAGCGATCCGGCCGCCGATGGCTTAACGCACGGGATGTATCAACTTCTGTGTGAGTACCTGGCCAACACACCCTATGCCGACCGGCTGATATCTGCGGAAGACCTGCTGTCGAAGTTACGCAGTCGCAAACTGGACATCGAAATATCACGCTTGTCGTCGTCGGCAATAACTGCTGTCGAGGCATGGAGGGCTGCGACCGCGCGGATCTTGCCGGGTATGACCGAGATTGAAATTGCTGCTGTTATCGATGATGAAATACAACGACGTAATGTAATTCCATCATTTAGTACGATTGTCAATGCCGGAGACAAGTCAAAACCGGGCCATGCCCTGCCATCGACGGCAAAGCTCGAACCGGGTGATCTGTTGCATGTTGACTTCGGCGTGAAACTCGATGACTACTGTTCCGATCTACAGCGCCTGATTTACTTTCGACGGCCAGGCGAAAGTACGGCCCCGCAGGAGTTGATCGACGCCTTCGAACACGTTGCGGACATCATAACCGAAACAGCCGCGCTTTGCAGACCGGGCGCTCAGGGACATGAGATCGACAGCGAGGCGCGAAAGATGCTGGTCGAGCATGGATACCCCGAATACCAGCATGCGCTGGGACACCAACTTGGTCGTGCCGTCCACGACGGCGGTGCGATCATCGGGCCGAAGTGGGAACGATACGGACGCGCACCAACTATGCCAATGGATTCAAACAATGCATTTACACTCGAGTTGGAGATAATTCTGCCCGGTATCGGTTGTGTCGGTCTCGAAGAAGATATTTGCGTCACTGAAACCGGCGGGCGATTTCTCTGTCCACGACAACAGGAGTTGATTATCCGATGAAACGAACATTATGCACATTGCTGGCCGTTACTATTATGCTCGCATGCAAGGCGCCACAGCCCGGCAGCGAGACAGTTGGACGCACGCCATATGATCTCAAAGTTGACGTAAACGATCAATCTATGTCAGTCAGTTGGCACGTTCGAGGCGAAGGTCTCTTCAGTGGATATAATATCTACATCAGCGAGGAGCCACTGGCCAAAGTCTACCCTTCAAACGACCTGCCGCAGTCGGTCCGACCAAACAACACGACTCCCTTTGCCGGCGACACCAATCCGGACGACGACTTAGAGCACTACGACGCGCTCGGTCTCGAAAATGGCATCAAGTACTTTGTGACTGTTCGAGCGATCGGGACTGACCGAACGCTGTCGAAACCGTCGAACGAAGTTGCTGCTGTGTGTGGTCCGCGCGGTGAAATAACATTGGCAACACGGTACAACGCAACCAACGACGGCTATTCGTTTGAAAAGAACCAATACGTGCGGGCAGACGACCTAGACAACGATCTGTATTTCTATTCCCGCGAAGGTGTAGATTACCTTGCCTCACCAAGTCGACTCGATGGATTCCTTCGCGCCAACCGATTGCTGAACTTGGGTGATGTCGGTACTCTGATCGACGCGGCTGCGATGGTCGAGGATAAGAATATAGCTGTGATTGAAGACCGCCTCTCGATCAAGCAAGGCGACTGGCTTTATATCGTAACACCGGAAACACGCCACGCTCTGGTGCACGTACTATCTTTCTCCGGTGCAGACCAGCAACGCACGGTGCAATTATACTTCGCCTACTCCACCCTCCCCGGCGTGCCGTTCTTCTAGTAGCTACGGAACTGGTGTTGGGCAAATATCACTTCACCCACCCTCCAGAAGATAGTCGGTTGTTGTACTCCTCGTGCGATATCACTTCGAGGTACTCCAACGGTCCGTTCTTATCGTATCAAATCAAGCGAAAGTGTCTACCTACCGGAATAGAAATTACTTCCCTCTGACCTATCGTTATCATTCGCTTGCCTTTGAAATCCTGGTATCTCTTCCCATTCGTCAGGTCCTTGATCACCTGAAGCGTTTTTTCTGCAGCATCTTTGGGAAGATGATCAAGCTGGACAGGTGATGCTGACAGTCGGTCATTCCAATCGCTTTTGGCCTGCACAGACTTCTGCTTCTGGGTTTCTTCCTGCACGCACCTATGGCAGAACCGACCTTTACCGAAGTGCCCACACGAAAACATCTTCTTTCTTCCAGCCATATTTTTCAGAGGGTCATTCCGCACGCGGGGTGGGATTGGTG
>JBHHVC010000263.1:0-3511 GCA_046754125.1 Candidatus Zixiibacteriota bacterium | reverse complement strand
TCAGTGAAAACATGGGACCACAAGAGTACAAAACTCTTGCAATAGCCATTGGCGAGGAAATACGAAACGGAATAGATGGAATCGTTATCGGTCATGGCACCGACACAATGCACCACACCGCTGCAGCATTGTCGTTCATGGTACAGCGATCTCCGGTACCAATCATCATGGTTGGCTCGCAGCGATCATCCGATCGGCCATCGTCCGATGCTGCACTAAACCTGATCCATGCGACAACAGCCGCTGCTCAATCAGACATCGCCGAAGTGCTTGTCTGCATGTTCGGTCCCACATCTGACATGTATGGGTTGCTGCATCGCGGAACTCGTGTACGCAAAATGCACTCATCCTACCGCTCCACCTTCAGAACCATCGGGGATATACCGATTGCCACCGTCGACAGCGAGAAGATAACCCCGCTCAAGGAAGACTATCGTCGCCGTCGCGCTGACCGCGATGTCGACATCCTTCCATTCTTTGAAGACAAAGTCTCCATTGTCTATTACTATCCCAATATGCAACCCGATATCATCGATTCGCTGGTGGATAAAGGATACCGTGGTATTGTCATTGCCGGCACCGGCCTGGGCCATGTCAACAAACCGCTCTATCCCGCTCTAGAGCGCGCCACCAAGAAAGGTGTTGCCATCTACATGACGGTTCAGACGTTGTGGGGTTTTGTGCACATGTTTGTATATGATACCGGGCGGGACATGATGAGCAAGGGCGTCATCCCGGCAGAAAACCTGCTGCCCGAAGTAGCGTACATCAAGTTGGGCTGGGCGCTGGGAAAAACCGATGACCTAGACCGCGTCAAAGAAATAATGCTGACACCGATCTGCGGCGAGATCACAAATCGCGAACCATATAACGGCTACCTGATCTATCAGGGCGGCATCCCCGAGGTCGAAGAGTTCATCCGAACTTTCCACAAGTAACGGAATCTACCCCCTGCTCTTGTACTTTGTTGCTGGCAGACCTCCGGTCTGCCGCTTGACGTTTGGGGGGCAGCTGTAGGTTGGGAGCCCTGTGCTCCCGACAGCGTAGCTTATTCTGCAGGCTCAAAGGGCGCATACAACGGCCAAACGAAATAGATAACTCAGGCCTTAATCTGTGGATGCGCGTTGGCGCCAATCCCTATTGGCTCGGCTATCCTGATGTCGTGGGCTAGGGCGATTGATGGTCGAGCGTCTTCAAGACCGAACCCCTTCTCTGCAAGTATGTTCCGGTACACTATCGTGTGCAGGTCAGTAAACCCGCCGGAAAACTCGACCTCCTCGCTGTCTATTGTTATTGACCGATATGTTGGCTGCCCGGTCTCGGCGACATCTTTGGGCAGATCCCGCTTGTCGACAGATAAGAACCAACGAACTCGTGCCCGCTCCAGTTCAAGATAGCCCGCCGTGTGTGTAGAGTCTGATATGTGCATGTCGGACCGTTCAACCTTGCCAAACATCCACATGAGCAGATCGAAGAAATGGATGCCAATGTTCGTGGCCAGACCACCGGACCGGTCCATCTGCCCCTTCCACGACACAAGGTACCACGGCCCTCGCGATGTGATATAGGTCAAGCAAACATCATGCTTTTCGGACTTCGGCTTGGCGAGGAGCTTGTCCCTCAGTTGTATCAGTGACGGGTGTACCCGAAGTTGCAGCACAGTAAAGATGCGCCTTCCGCTGTCATCTTCAAGTTCTTTGAGGGCATCGATATTCCAGGGATTGAGCACCAACGGCTTCTCGCAAATGGCGTCGGCGCCGATACGCATTGCAAACCGGCAGTGGGCATCATGCAGGTAGTTGGGGGAGCAAATGCTCACATAGTGAATACGGTTTTCCCCGTTGTGACGTCTTCTTTTCTCAATATGGCGATCAAACCGCTCAAATTCCGTAAAAAAAGCCACGCCATCAAAGTGGCGGTCCAGTATTCCAACTGAGTCATTTGGATCGACAGCGGCCACCAACCTGTTTCCTGTCTCTTTAATGGCTTTTAGATGACGCGGGGCGACATAGCCCGCCACACCAGTCATGGCAAAGTTTTTCATTCAATTCGCTCGTACATTATGGCCTCTTGGGCAGCCAGTTTGACATCTCTTCGACGCCCAAAGTAAGGCAGACCGGCCGACCGGCAAAGGGCTTTTTTCCAGTTATCTCGTGTGCCGACGGCTTTCGGGCTCTGCATCATTGACTGACCGGCGAACGATAGCGACGGTAACTCGAATCATCACTTCCCGTTAGGTGAACTATTCTCGCTTCGATTCGGTTATATATTGAAAACGGTGAATAGGAATGGGTGGTGGCTTTTGAATTCCGATGACGTGCGGTTGGCAGGTAATGACTTGTCATATGTTAGCGATTAGCCACTAGCGACAAAAAACCTTGCCAATTCGATAAATTTGGGTAAATTACCCTCGTCCCTACCCTCACGCAGCACTGATTGGGAACAAACCGGCAGAGTTGCCGACAATTGTAGCATGATAGGAGCAGCGCAATGAATTCCAGTTCTCAGGTTTGTAGCCGGACAGTTCTCTCAAGAACTTTCTCTATGGCGGTGGCATTTGCACTTCTGGTATCCGTTTTGACCGTCAATATGGCCAGTGCGCAGAGCAGCAGCGATGGGCAGGACTTAAAATCAGGTGAATCCGAATGGTGCGGAACTCAGATACTCTACGACTTGAAATATGGCTCAAAGCGTGAGGGACAACTCTGCCCTCCTGAGGGTCCCTGCGACGATCCGGTCACTCGCGATGGATGGATCCCCGACAGTCTGACGCCAATTACATATGTAAACGTCTTTTTTCACGTCTTCCGCAACGACGATGGCACGAATCCCGCTGCATCGACACAGGATGTGGCCGATGCGGTCGATGACCTCAACGCCCAATATCTGCCGTGGCGGATTCAGTTCGAATATGATATGCAGTTTGTCAACAGCACCGCCTTTCGCAATCTTACATCCAACGGCGAGTTCGATGCTATGAAGAACGCCTACGCCGTAAGGCCGGACTCGCAGTGCAATATCTACGTGGCATCGGTAAACGTAAACGGTTCCGTTTTCTCGTTTGGTACTTTCCCGTGGGATCCGGACGCGCTGAATGCAACGGGCGGTATCGTACTGAACCGTACCCAGTTCCCGCCGTTTAGTCATACTGTCATGTCGCACGAGATGGGACATAACCTCGGGCTGTGGCACACTCATCACGGGGTATCAGAGGTCGGGTCATGTGGGGCATGCTACGAAAGCCCCGGTTCGGGTAATGGCGATGTGGCCGGAGATTTCTGCTCTGACACTCCTCCCACACCTACCAACTTCAATTGTGGCGGGCCAGGCGGATCTGACGGGTGTACCGGAGCTGCCTGGGGATCGACTGATTTTCGCAATATCATGGGGTACGGCCCGTCGGCCTGCGTGGACCATTTTACCTCTCAGCAGGGTGGACGGATAAATTGCTGGACTGATGATATGTTATCGAGCTGGCTCAACAATGTACGCATCCAGGCCGACACTGTGT
>JBHHVC010000262.1:0-3514 GCA_046754125.1 Candidatus Zixiibacteriota bacterium | reverse complement strand
CCCCAATGGAGCCAACATCTGGACCCAAAACGGCGACGAATTTGAAGTATGCCTTAGCGGGGGCGGAACCCTGACTCAGAGTTGCGACCTGTTCGCAGGGTGGAACCTGGTGAGTTGGCATTATGACACGCCAACTGATGCTGTTGAGACGGTTCTCAACTCACTGGCCGGCTGCGTTGATGTGGTGCTCGGTTTCGAACAGGGTGGCCTGGCCTGGGACCCCGACTTGCCTGACTTCTCCACTCTCAAGACTGTCGATCACCTCAGCGGATACTGGATAAAGCTCAATTGCGATGCTACAATGGATATTGCTGGCCTGCCAGTTCCGGTCACCACTCCTATCGGTCTGACTCCCGGCTGGAATCTGGTTTCCTATTTGCCGAGCGATATGATCCCCGTGCAGGAAGCAACTGCCTCGGTAGGGGCTGACCTACTGGTGGCATTAGGGCAGAGTGAAGTATATGTGCCGGGTCAGGAGCCTTTTAACACTCTTGACACAATGAATGCTTGTTCGGGCTACTGGTTGAAAACAGCAGATTACTCACAGTTGATCTATCCCGGCACAGGCCCGGTTTTGCCAGTCAACGACCATAACGCGGGCACTGGACTGCTGGCCGCTGGAGAATCCGATCTGATTCCGACCACTAGTTGGATCAATGTTTACTCACACAATCTGCGTGTTGACGGCAACCGGATAAAGGCCGGAGCCACAATTTCGGCTCACAGCTTTTCCGGACAGGTTGTCGGCAGCTTCCGCATGTCCGAAGACGGCCGATTTGGTTTCATGCCGGTCTATGCCGACGATCCTACAACCGATGCAGCAGATGGTGTGATCCCCAACGAAACATTCCGGATTTCGGTTGACGGGGTGCAGACGAACGAACAGTTCACCTGGACTCAGACCGGCGATCGAGTGGAAATAACCAGCCTCTCGACTGGTGGCGATAATGATGGCGAACTGCCTAGGACTTATGGCCTTAACCAGAACTATCCCAATCCATTCAACCCGACTACGACTATCAATTTCTCGCTTCCAGCATCAGGATTTGCAAAAATCGAAATCTATAATATATTGGGTGAACTGGTCGCAATACCCTTTGATGGTCCGGCCAGTGCTGGCGATAACTCGGTAATCTGGGATGGCCGCAACAGCACAGGATCTGCTGTTTCCAGCGGCGTGTATTTTTACCGACTGACTTCCGGCGATTATTCGAGCACCAAGAAAATGATGATGTTGAAATAGAGTGAAATGGAAAAAAGAAACCTCCGGTCGGCGACGGCTGGGCAATCAATATGGTGAAGAAATGAAGAAAAGTGTAATGACAGTTCTTGCGGTAACGACCATCTGCCTTCTAGTGGCTGGTTCAGGATGGGCTCAGCCCATATCCACGCCATTCTGGACCAGTTTCTTTGGCGACGGATTGACCTTTAACGGAAACATCCTTCCGGTGGGAGCGACCATCGATGCTTTCGATCCGGACGGTGTGCACTGTGGTACGTGGACCGTCACTACAGCGGGCAAATTCGGATTCATGTCGGTCTTTGGTGATGATCCTACCGACTCGCTGGTTGACGAAGGTGCGGTGACGGGCGATTCGATAACGTTTAAGATTGCCGGTGTACCTGCTTCCGTAGACAGTGGCGACGTTACCTGGGAAGATAAGACACAGAAGTTCATTCTTCTGTCTGCCACCGGAACGGTGTCGCTCACACCGGTCGACCTGCCCGACAGCGCACGTATCTTCCCCGGCGACACTGTTCGGATGTTTATCGGTATCGAGAATAGTGGTAATGTTCTTGATTTCTATAGCATGACTCTCGGCAATTCCAATCCTCTCTTTGATGCCATCGGCCCCAGTGCATTCGTGTACAATGCCGCCGGAGATACCGTCTTTGTGGCTTTCGATGTCATTTCGCCGATCTTTCCCGGCGATTCGGTTAACACTGTTTCTTACGAAGTCTTCTCAAACCTGGATCCGACTCAGCGCGTAATTGGAACAGCCAAGATCATTGTATCGATTTCCACCGATGTTGGTGACGATGACGGACTGCTTCCGGGTTCGTTCTCCCTCGCCCAGAACTTCCCTAACCCGTTCAATCCCTCGACGACAATATCGTTTACCTTGCCACAGCGCTCGTCTGTGCACTTGGGAATCTACGATGCTCTGGGCAGAGAGGCGCACACAGTCGATCTGGGCAGCCTCTCCAGCGGAGAACATTCGGTTGATTTCAGCGCGGATAATCTTGCCAGCGGCGTTTATTTTTATCGAATACTGACCGAATCCGGATCTCTGACCCGTAAAATGGTTCTTCTGAAATAGCTTATCTGTAATAGCATCGGATTTACAAAGAAAACCCCGGAATTGTCCGGGGTTTTTTTGTTGTGCCCAATCAATCGATTTCTGATATTCCGTAATCGGCTCCGGTTTGAACACGCTGGGGCCTTGAGGCCGATTGTGGAAAGTATCGCCAATTCATAGAAAGACACCCCTTGTCAATACAATACACCGTTACCGGAAAAACAGATGTTGGCTTAGTTCGTCCAGGCAACGAAGACACACTTCATATGGATCGGCATAACCATGTCTATGCCGTTTGTGACGGTATGGGCGGGCACCAGGCTGGCGAAGTTGCGTCGATGACCGCATCCGAGGTACTCAGGAGAGTCTTTACCTCATTCAGCATGCAACTGCTAAGCGATCCGAGCCTCTCAATCGGTCGACCACTACCTGCAAGCGGCGAACTGTTGTTGAAGGCAATACGTCTGGCAAACCGCGGAATACACAACATGGCCCTGCAGAACTCGGGCAGATCGGGCATGGGTACGACTGTCGTAGCAGTAGCTCTTGAGTCCGATCTGCTCTCGATCGCTCACGTGGGCGACAGCCGGGCATATCGCTTGGACCAGCAGAAGCTGGTTCCGCTGACTACCGATCATTCGTGGGCCACAGAGATACAGCAGAACCAGAGTCTGTCCCGCGAAGAGGCGGAGCAGGTAGTCGGCAAAAACATAATTACTCGCGCCCTGGGAGTACGAGAAAACGTGGAAGTAGACTATCGTCTAATGCGTGTCAAACCGGGCGATACATTCATGCTTTGCAGCGACGGCTTGTGCGGCTTTGCCGACGATGATGAGATATTTCAGGTAGCCCGACGCTCACGAGACGACCTCGAGCGCATGACCAAAGATCTGGTGCAAATGGCCAATGATCGTGGAGGCGCAGACAATGTTACTGTGATCGCCTTGCGCATCGACTCGGTTGATAGCACGGACTTACCAGAGGTCGACCCATTCACACTTCCCAACGAGACACCCGAGATACTGGCTGCAGCCGACAACTTTCTCGAAAAGATAAACGCCGCCGGCGATGCCGACCCGGACGACTCTCTTTCAAATGACACCGAAGCTCAGCCTCCCAAAAAAACCTGGCTTGTTCTGATTTTTGTTCTCTTCGCAATTGTCGCAGCCTGGCTGATGTTCCAAGCTGAGGGTCAATGATCCTCGCGCGCACCA
>JBHHVC010000261.1:0-3529 GCA_046754125.1 Candidatus Zixiibacteriota bacterium | reverse complement strand
GGCTTGTTGATTAAGCCCTGTTTTCGAGCACTGCAGGTGCGAAGGTGTATGCTATGATTTGTGATTGTATTCTTCGGTCTGGTTCGCTCAGATTACGCCAAATCACTCGTAATAGGTTCTCACAATGCTGTTTCATCTGCAAAATGAACCAATAAAGTGCCCCCAGACGCTTGAAACTCTCCGTCTTACTGTCAGCTCGCAGCTCGATTAAAGCACTGTGGTGAAGGCCAACCTTTAACTCACGACGCGAGTAGCGTGTACAACACAACTTCCAGTCACAAACACCACACTCAGAACGTGACGCTGCATACCTGCGACGATGGCGACTATCTGTCTCATCTCCCATATATTTTGACCGCTTGCCAGCTGGACAAACAAACTCATTCTTCGATTTATCATAAACAAAATCCTCGGTCGTGAATTGATCATCACCCGTGTAGGTCTTTGGTCGCTTGGGAGGCGACACCAACCGAACACCGAGTTTTTTAAGTGACGCTCGATTCTTACCACTGCCATAAGCAGCATCGGCACACACCGCCTCCGGCGCTGAACCAAGACGATCTATTGTATCGTCAATCATTTCAACCATACCCGTATCATCGGGACTATTGGCCGGCGTAACTGAAACCCCAACAACCACCCGATTCTTGCCATCGGCAAGAGTATGTTGCTTGTAACCAGGTTATAGGTAGGAAGTACTCTCTGGGTGAAGTTCCTCAGGCAATCCGATATGTGGAAGAAGGGCACACCCGAGGAAAGGTAGTTGTTACCGTGCGCCAATAGTGTAGTCTCACACGGCAACTGATTTCTTCACAAAAAAAGGTCACAGTTTGGCCACAGCAGGGTGTAAGCCCTTGTGCCATAACGCGAGTATGGGCAACAGGCGGGCTGAGCCTGTTCGATCACACCTACGTGTACCACCCCGGGCTTCAGCGGGTTCTTCAACGATTACTCACTATTGTCTGATATCCAATAGGTTTCATTTGCAATAAAAATACGGTGCCACAACTCAAGGTTTATCAGTTGCCATAATATGTCGCTATGGTCGGCCTTGCCCTGTTTGTGTTCGCAAGCGAGGCGGCAGACATCAACTGTACGAAGATAGGACCGCTCTCGGTATCCGGATTGCTCAAACAGTTCGAGGTACCGTCCCAGACCTTTGCAATCACGCAGCCAGGCGGCAATTGGCACGCCAAAACCGGACTTCTTGCGATGCACGACCTCGTGCGGCAAGTACCGCTCGGCCAGACGCTTGACCGTCGGTTTTGTTTGCAGGCCGGGAAGTTTCAACCCGGTCGACAAACGCGCCGCCCACTCGACCAGACGATGATCAAGAAACGGCACGCGCCCCTCTATGCTTGCGGCCATTGTCATTTTATCCATGCGCCCGAGTATAGCGACAAGGTATGTTTTCAGATCGAGCCTGAGCAAGCAATCCAGAGGATGGTCGGAACTGCCTGCAATCTTCCCGACCAGTTCTCTCCGGTATTGGAATGGATCTGTACACTTTGCCGCCAAAAGGTTTCTCACGATTTCAGGCTCGACAAAGGCCGCGTTGAACAATAAGGCATCCTCCAGCGACTGAGGCATATACTGCCCCAGTTTTCTAAGGCGATGCGACGGCAGGACTGACAACAAGCTCCCTCCAACGGAGCGCAAGATCCCGGGCAACCACGCAATCGACGAAAGCAGTTTTACAATCAGATAACGTGGATACCCGGCAAACAGCTCGTCTGCTCCCTCGCCTGTGAGAACCACAGTGACGAATTGTCTGGCCAGCTTGCTGACAAAGTAAATCTGGATAGAATTTGCATGATTGAGCGGTTCGTCAAAAAACCAGATCATACGGGGGAGAGCATCGGCGAATTGTGTGTTAGATACGACAACCTCGTGGTGTGTGGTTCCGTACTTTGCGGATACTGACCGGGCGAAAACTGTCTCATCGTATTCCGCTTCATG
Organism: Candidatus Zixiibacteriota bacterium; assembly: GCA_046754125.1. Taxonomy (GTDB): domain Bacteria; phylum Zixibacteria; class MSB-5A5; order GN15; family FEB-12; genus JBHHVC01. Next base: position 1,570 of record JBHHVC010000261.1, on the reverse strand, counting down.
GAACCCCACTGAAAAGGTGTTCAGACGTTCGCCTATGTGATTAGAAGCGTACGCAGTTGTCAGGCTGGAATCGACGCCGCCGCTGCACATCGTCCCCAACGGCACATCACTCATCAGGCGTGCCCGCACCGATTCGGATAGGAGTTCATCGAGCTGGTCGATCGCATTCTCTTCCACGATTTCGACTGTCTCAGATTGGTCGGGCAAATCCCAAAACTTCGTCCGGCTCAGGTGACCGTCTTTCCAGACAAGAATATGACCCGGCAGCAAGTCGGTGATCCCTTCAAAGAGGGTCTGCTCACCAGCCACACATCGAAACAAGAGATACTCTTCAATCGCCTGTTCGTTCAGACGAGGACTGATTTCCGGATGTTCGACAATTGCCTTAATCTCAGAAGCAAAAACCAATTTGTCCTCTGTAATGGCTACGTGCAGCGGTTTGATTCCCAGACGATCACGCGCGAGCAGCAGCAGCCGATTACGCTTGTCCCAGATTGCAAGGGCAAACATACCATTGAGGCGTTTGATGCCGTCGATTCCCTCAGATTCATAAATGTGGATGATCGTTTCGGTGTCGCACCTGCTTCGATACGAATACCCCTTGGCTACTAACTCAGTGCGCAACTCGGCATGGTTATATATCTCACCGTTGAATACAATCCAGATCGTCCCGTCGGCGTTAGACATCGGTTGATGCCCGTGCTCCAAATCGACAATACTCAGCCTCCGAAAGCCGAATGCTGCCTGTCCGTCACAATGTGTGCCGTCGTCGTCCGGTCCGCGGTGTGCAAGCTTTTCGGTCATGCGACCGACTATCGACGGATCGACAGCATGATCCTTATCGTAATGGAGTATACCGCAAATGCCGCACACTATATGCTGTCTCCTGCTATCACTCTAATATCGATCGACATCGAACAGCCCCTTAAAACTCCAACGGCACTTTAGAAATCACCCATCGAAACTTTCCCGCCCGTGTGCGCTCGATTTTCTCGACCATTTGCACCTGTATATCCATATCGTCTCCAAGTCGCTTTTTCAACTCGGCAACCAGGGTAGCCGAATCGCTCTGAGAATAGTCAGAACGCGGTACAATCCTCACGATCAGTTCGCCCGGGCCCTCCTGCACAAGCTGAGACTCCTCGATAGTATGCATCGGCTTGAAGGGGTGGGTAAGGATCGATGACGAAATGTAGCGACCGTCGGTGGTAGTGATGATATCCTCGGCCTTAGTTGTTACGTCATCCATGAGAGGAAACGATCGTCCACACGAACAGGGAGCCTCTCTTAGTGCCGTCACGTCGCTGGTGCGATACCGTATCAGAGGCATGGCGTAGTTGTGCAGACCAGTCGCTACCAGCCTGCCCAGTTGACCGTTGGCCGCAGGCTTGTTGTCGGCTCCGACTATCTCTGTAATACCGTAGTCGAGGTTGATATGATGTCCCTCATGGCGCTCGCATTCGGTTGCAAGTGCAACTCGTTCGGCCAGGCCATAGAAGTCAAACAGTTTACAGGCGAATGCCTTCTCGATTGCTTCCCGCTGGTGAGGATAGAGTGTTTCCGATGAAGT
>JBHHVC010000260.1:0-3568 GCA_046754125.1 Candidatus Zixiibacteriota bacterium | reverse complement strand
ACCGATTATCGTCTGGCCATCTACAACATGATCGGTCAGCAGGTTCGCCTGTTCACCGGTCACCACGACGCGGGCGATCTTGAAATCGTATGGGACGGTCGCTCCGATGGAGGTGGCCGTGTCGCGAGCGGTATGTACCTTTACCGTTTCCAGGCGGGTAGCTTCACAGACACCCGAAAGATGGTGCTGTTGAAATAACAGTTTCGCTGAACGCGGATGAGACAGGGACTGCACGGGCAGTCCCTGTCGTCCGTACTCGAGTATATGAGAAAGGCAAGTACGATGATAGAAACTCAAACAAACAGACAAAGGCCGGGGGCACCGTCCGGGAAACGGCTTTGTTTTTTTGTGGCGCTGGTTGCTTCCCTGGTCCTGTCGTCATATTGCAGAACAGAGGCTGGCGTTATGTTGAGTATCGCGAGCATTGATTCGACGGCCTGCGGCTCGATATCGGTTCCTATCGGCGCGCGTGGCTTTTCAGGAGTTGCTGCGGGCGAGATCCACATTTCATATGACTCCAATCTGGTCTCGATCGATTCGGCTACGGCAACATTTCCGACCGATGCGCTCACAATCGGCATAGTCAACAGCAGGTTAAACCTTGTCTGGGAGAGTTTTCAGTCACCGATTTCAATTGATGACGATTCGACTGCCATTCTCCTCTTTGTAACGTTTTTGCAAACAGTAGCAGACGGCACAGACCTTTTGTTTGCCGGCGCCAATGAAGTTGTCGACGAGCTGGGAGATCCTTTGCCGTTACAGACATGTAATGGACGAATGTGGTGTGGACCTCAGGATTGCTGTGTAGGTATGCGAGGTGACGTTGACAATGACGGACTAGCCGAGCCTGATATTGTTGACTTGAGTTATCTGGTTGACTACTTGTGGAATGGAGGCTGTTCACCTCTGTGCGATATGGAGGCAGACGTTAACGGCGACGGTTTGTCATTACCCGATATCGTCGACCTATCGTATTTGGTAGATTACCTGTGGCAGGGCGGCCCAACTCCGCCCAGTTGCCCGTAGCCACACGAAATAGTCCTAATAAACCTGCGGGGCTGCTGATTGCCGATTAGCGGTCCTGTCGACCGACCACCATTACGACCAATCTACGACTTACAATCGACCCCCGTGCGGGGGCGTGATATGTGTCTTAGCAACAGGCTCAGTTCATAACGTCCAACCTAGTCTACGGAGATACGCATACGTTTGATAAGCAGGTTAGCTATTTTGATATGGCCGTTTTTTTGAGCGTATTGCATGGGAGTCATATAATTATCATCCGTAGCGTCTATGTCGACACCTTCTTTGATGAGGAAACCTACAACGTCCGAATCCATAGGTTTGTAGAAGTTCTCTTTCTTGACAGGATCGTATAGTATGGTTCCCGCCGCAGCCAGATGCAAAGCTGTCTTACCCTGAAATCCCCTCTCGTTAATCCTGGCACCTTTTGATAACAAAAGGCGCAAGACCTCCAGACCCTCACTTGTATTGCCACCCCTCATCACCATGTGAATTGCAGCGTCATCATTCGGCCCTCTAAAATTCACCTCGGCACCGTAGTCCAGGAGCAGTTTAATCGATTCGACACGTCCCAACTCCGCTGCAGCTTTAAGTGGTGTTTCAAACATATGACTCGAGTACATCCCTCTACCCACTCGATGAACGGCATTTGCGTCAGCACCTCTTTCAAGAAGAAGCTGGACAAGTGCGGGAGAGCGGCTCTCGGCAGCAGAAATCAATGGTGTTCCCCACGAAGGGACCGTGGGGTTGATTTCCGCCCCATTCTCAATTAGAAGTTTGGCTATGCCAATATGCCCGGACCTGGCGGCCCTCGATAGAGGCGTCTTCCCTCCATACAGTACGTAATTGACATCAGCGCCCGCATTAAGAAGTAATTTCACCATTTCCTCGTCATTTTGTGTGATAGCAATCGATAAAGGTGATTCATGGAATTCGTCCGAACGTCGTTCATTGACCAGATCAGGGTTCTGGTCGACTAACTCCATCACTCTTGCCACATCTCCCGCTCGCACCGCGTCATGAATCGGTGACGTTGTATCGTAAACCACGACCGCGCAAATAGCAGCAACCACGATGACAAGAGCAATTGCATGGCGCCACTGTCTTCGACGCCTTGGTTGATTGTTCTCTTCCGAAAGAATCGATTGTTGTATTGCCAAGTCGCTTTTCTTCAATACACGAATGCACCAGAACAAAAAGACAATCCAGAAGATATGAAGTGCTATTGAACTGAAGAACGCCAGGTAGAAGCCAATGTCCAGTATTGGGAAGTGAATAATTGATCGTGAACTGAAATACACCAACCATACGATGAGCGCCAAAGCACTGTACAGAATATGGAGCCAGCCAAACACTCTCAAGAGAACTGTCGATTGGGTCTTGGAAAACACAATACACTAACATTGCAACAAATCCAAAGGCCACTGATAGCAATCCGACTAGAGGCAGAAGAGATTCTGAAAACGGTGGGCCGTCAGCAGGTACTATGAAGCAAAAGGCCGTTGGAATGAAGTAATGAAACCAGCGGAAGATAATTCCCAGAAGTGGTGCTGCCATGAGCAGGGTCTGAGTGTGAACTGCTACGAATCTCTTATCCATTGACGCCTCATCGGATACTATATTGCCAATGTAGTGGCGAAGGTCACTCAAGACAGACCACTAGCGCCTTATATGAGCAGAACGAGGAGCTGTTCCGCAACATTAAACCTACTCATCGCCTGTATGGCAGTTGGCATGAGTTCCGTACGGGTCGTAAACGCCCACTTCTGTCCAGGAAATATCATTTCGATCATCTTTTCTGGCTGGTTGCTGGTCGATAGGTTCAGTCTACTCAATCTAGCCGGGGGAGCTTGGTCATGCGTTATTCCCCGGTGCTGGGCAGGAGCGATCTATCCCCGCAAAGCTCGGGATTTGCGTTCTTCATCGGGCTGTCTGCCGTGAGTGCGGTCTCGTGATCCAACCGAGCACGGCTCCTGCCCGGCCTGGTTGGCTGTGAACAGCCGTTGAAATCTACTTCTCCAGTGACCTCCGCACGAGTTCAGCTAGTTGCTCAAGGGGAGCCTCGAGTTCATCGATGCGTTCGATCTTCTTTTTCAGTCCGGCCGTTGTCCGATGTAATTGCTGGATTGCCGCAAGGGCAATCCCGGACGGGTCGATGGTCGAAATCGATACACTGTCACTACCCAAGCCGAACAGTTCATGGAAATCCTGCGCTGTGGGGCCGATATGAGTGACTTCGTTGCCTTCAGACTTGTAGTTCCACCGGCTGATCGGCAGTTCGGCGATCTTCTCAAGCAGTTGCTCGGAATCGACCTCGGCGAAGTTCTCCTTGAGGTTTTTGTCCGACGCGTTGGTCCAGACTGTTCCGTTGCCGCTTAAGAAAGCACCGCCGAGTGTGGTTATCAACTTGGTATCGTCATAAGGTGCCATTCCGGCCGAGTCAGTTAATGTAGAGGCCGCCGTCTGCGCGGAGCACCATCTGGAAGTTACCTCCCGAGAGGGCTGAATCCCCGGCCGCTGCAGTGATGACAACGCTGCCAAAGTG
>JBHHVC010000259.1:0-3611 GCA_046754125.1 Candidatus Zixiibacteriota bacterium | reverse complement strand
CAAAGCGACATGACTATGGAGTTTGTGTTGCCTGAGGTTTCGAGAGTAATCTGGTCAGGTCGCGTCGTTGACGAATTCGGCATCGGCCTTGAAGATATCTCGGTTGACTTCAGGATATTGCTCACCGGGCACCGGGCCTTTGTTACCAACAACAGCACTGACTCTCTGGGAAACTTTAGTGTTGCCGTCCCGACCGGCAATTTCAACGTTTTGTACACTCCTCCCAAAGGAGCGCGCTTGACAGGACATCGGCAGAGCAACGTCTCAATTACTGCTGACACATCGGTGGGGACTGTTTCTCTTTCGTCGGGATGGTTTGTGCGAGTAGATGTATCAGATCCACAGGGCGTCGGTGCCGGCCAGGTGAACCTCGATTTTGTTTCCGAAACATTGGGTGAAAAGATTTTCACTCCCCGAGACATTACAGACCAGCTTGGAACTGCGGTTGTCGTAGTTCCGACAGACACATATACGATACTGGCTACCCCGCCCGCCTCCTCTGCCCTACCTGTTTCTACAGTAGAGGCAATTACAATAAGCAGTGACACGACACTTACTTTTCGCCTCACGAGCGGCTCGGGCACCGATGACGGGCAGATAGCATTGAAACAAAATTACCCCAACCCGTTCAACGGAAGCACCATCATATCCTATGAACTCAAAGTGGACAGCAAAGTGTCACTGCGAGTGTACAATCTTCTGGGACAGCACGTCAAGACGCTGGCAAGTGGCTCCAAAGAGGCCAATACCTATAATATAGACTGGGATGGTACAAATAAGTCTGGACAAGCAGTTGCCAGCGGCGTATATTTTTACCGCCTCGAAACTTCGCAGGCAGCAGATACACGCCATATGGTATTAGTAAAATAAATTGGAACTATAGCTACACAGTAAATACATATTCCAATCACTTGAGGTACTCACGATGGACTTCACACGCATGATGCGAACGACAATCACGGGGGTGGGGATCGCGCTGGCGCTAGTGGCGACGGCGAGCGCTCAGTTTACTATTTCGGGGCTAGTCACCGACTCATTGACCGGTCTACCTGTAGACCGAGTCGATGTTCTCCTTTTTGACAATCTGGGCAATCCCATAGCGATTCCTAACACCAGAACTGATATCACGGGCACCTATAGCATACTAAATGTGCCGCCGGGGACATACGGGCTCAGCTTCGAGCCGAAAGATCCCCCGAATGTGCCTGTGTTTCAGTCAGGAGTAGTTGTCGCCGGGAATACAGTGGTAAACGCCATTCTTCCCAGGGGAAATGTCGTTTCAGGTTTTGTCCTGGATACGCTAGGGCAGCCGGTTGTAGATATTGACCTCAACGTCTATGATCATATCACCGGTGTCCAGTACGTAACAACCGGCGACAACACCGACGGGACGGGATTCTATAGCATTGTAGTGCCTTCCGGCCTTTGGCGCATCCGGTTCCGTTCGATAGGAATCGGCGCCCTGCCATGGGTAACGGTCGATACAGGGAACATTCAACTCGTTTCCGACACGGTCATTAACATGACCATGATCTTCGGTCGCTTTGTTTCGGGAACGGTTCGCGACAACCTTTTCCAGCCGGTAGTGAACGCCAATATGGATTTCATTGATACTGCAACAGGTGTGAAGATACTCACCCTTGGAGATAACACCGATGGCACCGGACAATTCCAAACGGTCGTACCTGTCGGTGTCTTTGATGTCATAGTGAAGCCGCTTCCGGCTTACAAGCTACTACCGGGCGAGGAGCTTGCCACCACAATTAACGTTGATACTTCAATGACATTCACCCTCCAGCCCGGCCTGTCGCTATCAGGCACTGTCACTGATAATCTTGCTCAGGGGGTGGGGAGCGCCGACATTGATGTCACTAACTCCGCGACCGGCATTAAGCTTCGTACGCCGTGGGACAAAACTGATGCCTCAGGTTTCTACGATGTCATTGTGCCGCCCGGAACCTACGATCTCGGCTATCAGCCACCCGTATCCACCCATCTGGCGCCTGCTGAATCACTCTCAGTATCAATCTTCAGCGACATGGTAGTGAATGTAACAGTGCCACCGGGAATTATTCTGTCGGGATTAGTTGAAAACTCATTCGGCGTTCCGATGCAAGGTATCGATATCGATGCACAGTTGATTTCTTCGGGCCTCGATGTACCGCTGACCGGTGATCTGACCGATGCCACAGGCAACTTTGCCGTCGCTGTTGAGCCCGATCTCTATAACATCGCGATTGAGCCAGACAAGGCCTCGAGAATGGCTGCAGTCGTTTTGAAAAGCCTGTCGCTGACGGCGGACACATCGATATTTGTCGCGCTGGACACCGGCATGCTGGTGTCGGGTACCATAACGGACTCGGCGGGGATACCGCTTGCCGGTGCCAGCGTCTATGCTATCGTGGCATCATCGGGAGATACTGTTCATCTGGTCAAGAATAACTCCGATTTTGCCGGTTTCTATAGCGTCCTTGTCCCCACCGGAACCTACAATTTCCACTACCGAACGGATACTTTGAGTGCCTTTATCGATTCGGCTTTTGTGAACAATAACACCGTCAATTCAGATAAGACGATAAATGTCTCTTTCTCGGGCGGCCTGCCGGCCTGCTGCGTGGGAACAAGAGGGGACATGAACGGTGATGGCGCTGACCTGGACATTGTTGATCTTACTTGCGTCGTAGATTTTCTGTTTGGTTTGGGCTGTATCCAGCCATGCCCCGCCGAGGCTGACCCCAATGGCGATTCTGCGGTATCGGATATTGTGGACTTGACTTTTGTCGTCGACTTTCTGTTCGGAATAACTCCGACTCTGGTACCGTGCCCATAGAGCTTGGTTTTGTGCGACATGCGTGAATAGCAATATCACGCGTTGATACACACTGGCCGGTACGCTCCCCCTCGCGTACCGGCCTTTTCTGTACGATCCAGAACGGTTGGGATCAGATTGATTTGTTTGCTAAAAAGATTGACTAGCGAATCTCCGGAACCGGCGACCGCCCTCCTCGTTTCAAGGGTTGACTCCCCGGCATTGAGAGAATAATGTGGATGTTGGGGAGAAACAATGATCGGCTGCACAAAATGGAGGCAATATGGAACTGAGCGAGAAACAAGAACAGATGTGCACAGAGAGCAAATGGGACTTTTCGAAGCTATCGGCCCTGTTCTTGAACTGTACACTGAAGCGGTCACCGGAAATGTCACACACTGAAGGGTTGATACGGATTTCACGGGCGATTATGGAGAAAAACGGCGTGTCGGTAACTGTGCTGCGTCCGGTTGATTCCGATATCGCTTACGGCGTCTATCCGGACATGACAACGCAAGGATGGAAAAAGGACGACTGGCCGGAAATCTACGAGAAAGTGAAGACGGCCGACATTCTGGTTATCACGACTCCGATCTGGTTGGGCGAGAAATCATCAGTTTGCACAAAAATCATCGAACGGCTGTACTCGTCATCAGGCGACCTGAACGACAACGGCCAGTACGCCTACTACGGCCGTGTGGGTGGCTGCCTGATCACCGGCAACGAAGACGGCGGCAAGCACTGCGCGATGAACATCATCTACTCGTTGCAACACCTCGGCTATGTCATACCGCCGCAGGCC
>JBHHVC010000258.1:0-3619 GCA_046754125.1 Candidatus Zixiibacteriota bacterium | reverse complement strand
CCTGCTTCATCATGGTCTTTCCAAAAAGATGCGGACTGCCAGTGAGAGTATTAAACAAACCGCTACATGTGTGAGTCCCCGCCGAATAGAGATTCGTGAAGAGCAACGAGCGTTCTGCCATAGAATCGAATCCGGGAGTAAGGTCATAGGGGTACTCACTGCTGATACATCCAATCAAGCTGGACCCAAACGACTCCATAATGATAACGACCACGCTCGGCGGGTCGGCATTCGGCGGATCGAACCGGACTGGTCGCACCAACCTGTCTGTGCCTGCCAACGTGTCCGGCACTCCCAGCATCCGGCGAACGCGCTGTTCAGCTCCCGGTTCGGATATATCCATCACCAGTTCCTTCAAGTGGCTGCGCTTGTGGACATCGTAAAAGACATCGCGAACAAATGTGTGAACGGGGTTGATGGCCAGTTGATTGGCCAGGTCGTACTCCGAAAAATAGGCTAGCCCCCACCTGAATGGTGCAACTTCGTATACCCTGCCTGCTATTCCGACGACAAAGATCAATACAACTGTCGATTCCCACAACAGATGCACCCACACCGGAGCAAACCTATGATGGGCTGCGACGTATCGCCAAAAAAGCCGCAATAGCAGAATAAACGCCGCGCTTATGACTGCATAAAGTATGAGATACCAAACGACTGGATAGCTGTCCCAGACCATCCACAGGACATCGCCGGGTGTGTCGGACCACAATAGCACTGAACCGTTGAGTCGCGTGTTGAAAAAACTAAAGAACTCCAAATCGACCAGATGGAGAAGAAACATCGTCAAAGTCAAAGCGGAAACAGTGGCCAAAATCACTCGTCGCATAACCCGACAGCGAACCACATTGATATGCGGAAGCGAGCCTATCAGGAATAACGGCAATAGAATCGCGCTGACTATTCTGAAATCAAAACGAGCGCCGATTACAAACGATTCTAACAGCGTCGCGACCGGAATATCAACCGCAGCAGACCAGTTCCGCACCAGCAGGACTAACCGCCACAATCCAAGAGACAGCACTAGCAATGCTGCGGTAGCCAGAAAAAAAAGTGGCGGCCCCGCCAAGAACCGACGCCAAACGATGCGCCCCTCTGAGTTTGAAACGACCGTTGATGACTTCACCAGTGCACGCTCCATAGGCCGTGCCAGATTTCGTCATTCATGGTCATAGGCTGGAAATCAATAGGCTAACGACGCAGCGTATCGATCAGCCGCTTGTTGTAATAGTCGGTGAGTTGGTCCTTGCGAATCACTCCGAGAACCTTGTCGGCGCGTGCCGAATCGACCACCGGGATCATCTCGATATCCTTGACTCCAAACAACTGGTATGCTTTCTCAAGCGAATCATCTTTGGTGACTACAATCGTCTCGGTGCTCATCACGTCCTGTGCAATGACCAGAAAATCCAGCGAATGCTGAGTCAGCACCGAGCGTATGTCTTGAAACGACACCATACCGCGAAGGTGGTGCTCGGAGTCAACCACAACGAAATACGAATCGGAGGAGTGCTCGATAATGTCAAGTATCCGGGCCAGCGGCGTATTGACTTGAATAGTGGCAAACCTCTTGTCCATTATTTCACCCACACGGTGGGACCTCAAGACGTTGATATCCTTGCCGCCGCGAATATCTATTCCTCGCTTGGCCAGTTTGACTGTGTAAATCGAGTGCTGAAACAATCGTCCGGCCACCAAAGCCGAGAAGACTACGGTTACCATCAGCGGCAAAATAATACGATAATCCGAAGTCATTTCGAATATGATCAACATGGCCGTCATCGGTGCATGGGTCGTTGCCGCAATCATACCTGCCATACCGACAAGTGCGTAGGCGCCGGCACTGGCCGTAGCATCCGGCCATAGTCCGTGCACAAGAAACCCATAGGCGCCCCCGGCCACCGCCCCCATGAATAGCGCAGGGGCAAAAATTCCCCCTGAGTTTCCTGAACCAAGAGTGAACGAGGTAGCCAATAGCTTGGCCAGGATGAGGACAACAAGAAGCCCGACACCGATCTGACCGTTCAGGGTAAGCCCGATAGTCTCGTATCCGTCGGCCAGAATCTGTGGAAACAACAGAGCCAATCCTCCCAGCAACAACCCACCGAGCGCCGGCTTGGCATACGAGTGCATTTTGAGCCTGTCAAATAGATCTTCAAACCAATCGAGTATGGTCGTAAACGAAACACCCAATCCGCCCATCAGGCATCCCATAGCACAGTACAGAGGAATTTCCCAGGCCGAGACCAGCGAATAGGCGGGGACAGCGAAGGCCGGGTGATTCCCGTAGACACTGTGTGTTACTACCGAAGCAACCACCGAAGACAGAATGACCGGCGAAAATGTCTTGATGGCGAAATCGCCGAGGATTATCTCCAGCGAGAAGATGACTCCCGCAATCGGAGCATTAAATACAGCAGAGATTCCGGCCGCCGCTCCACATCCTACCAGTATCTTGACTCGCTCTCCAGACATGTGGAAGAGCTGACCGATAGACGATCCGATGGCCGACCCTATCTGGACAATCGGGCCTTCCCGACCGGCCGATCCGCCGGAGCCAATGCAAATGGCCGAAGCGATCGTCTTTGCCACAGCGACGCGAGGCCGAATAATGCCGCCCATCCGCGCCACAGCGTTCATCACCTCGGGAACACCGTGCCCTTTAGCTTCCCGAGCAAATTTGTAGACGATTGGACCGACCAGCAGCCCCCCGGCCATTGGAATGAGCGGAAGCCAGAACTTGAAATCCCCGGCACCGGTTGTTTCGGTCAGCAATTGATCGGTGAGGCCGAAGAACAGATTGTTGAAATAGTGAATCAGGGCAATGAACCCGACAGCACCCAACGCTGTTGTCAGCCCTACCACTACCGAGAGCACGATGAGGATATTGGTGCTGGACCAATACATCCGGCCCATAAGTCTGTTGATTGTTGGCGCTGGCATAACTCAGCCGAATGTATCCAACTTTATCCCTCCCTACAAGAGGGAAATCAGGTCTTTCATCGCTCGACTAACTGAAACAAACCCCCTTTCGGCTTGATTTGCGGCCATCTGGCGACTATACTTGGTGAAATAATTCACTTGAAGTATTGCAGGCGCGGCCAGAGAGAAACGAATGACAAAACAAGCGGACGTAGTCATTATTGGCGGAGGAATTATCGGAACTGCCGTCGCATTCTATCTGTCGCAAACCGACATTGGCCGGATCGTTCTGTTGGAAAGGGAGCCATTCCTCGGTGCCGGCGCGACATCCAAAGCGGCTGGTGGGATCAGGGCCCAGTTTGCCAACCGGGTCAATATCGAAATGTCGATGCTCTCCGAAAAGCTCTTTTGCCAGTTCGAGGAGGACACAGGATCGCCAGCGCTCTTCGACCGCGTTGGCTATGTGTTTGTGCTGAAGGACGAAACAGATGTTGCCAATTTCAAACAAAGCTATAAGCTGCAAAGATCGCTCGGCCTCAACGTTCAGTGGCTCGAAAGGGACGAGATTGCACAGCACGTACCTGAGGTAGACTTGAGCGATGTATTGGCCGCCACCTACTGCGGCGATGATGGCCTGGGCGATCCGCATGAGTTTCTCTCAGGTTACGACAAGGCGATTCGCGGCACAGGCGTAGAG
>JBHHVC010000257.1:0-3623 GCA_046754125.1 Candidatus Zixiibacteriota bacterium | reverse complement strand
CCAATGGAAAACCTCGTAGAATCATTCCATTGTGAGTAGCAGGAAGCAACAACTTGCAACGAAAGCAGGTGAGGAGCGGATGAACAAAGACCTTCGATATGATATCGTCGAAAAACGATTGGCTTATACCGGAAAAAAAGAAGACTTCCCGTTCTTTCCCGAACGGATGATCGAGTTCAATCATCGTCACCGTGCGGTAATGCGCAATTACAATATCGAACTCTCTGCCTGCAACCTTGTTACTCTGTCCGACAAACTCAACTTCCAGTCTAATCTTGGCGCCCTGCGTAACAGGCAACTTCGCCAGTCAGTCATTCTTGCTTCGGCCTTGTCGGCTATTGCGGTGGGGCTGCACGGGCGCGGATCGTTTAACTCTCTGCCAAAAGATAAGCAGACCCATGATATGGGAAACTATCTCAAGCGGGCCAACGATCGCACCGCGGCGCAGATTATGGCTGAAGTACTTCAGACCACAACCGAAACATTTCCGGTCGGCGAGGAAGTGCTAATAGAGTCTGCTATCACCGAGGGTGTCCGGGTCAAACCGGGTAAGGAGGCCGGGGGCAATCCGACAATTGCGGTCGGAGCAGTCTACGGCAAGAAAGAACACCGCGCCACATATGGACTGACTATGCCTCAGACAGTCAGTTTGCTGTCGATGGGGAACGACGTTATTGAGGGCACCACCAAGTCTATTATGGGTCTCCATTCGAGTCTGACAACCTTGTTTGTCACAGAAGGGCACATAAAGCGACACCTGCCGGATGTCTACGTCCAACGCTGGCTAAGTGGAGCATGGTTCAAAGAGTTCAATCCACGCGAGGCATCGTTGGTCGAGGCGGCCGAGATAATCAGCGAATCTTACGGGCTGTCAAAAGTTGATGAGCTCAGCGCGTTTTTCCTTGATCGGCCACGCCACCGACCGGCTATGGACAATCTTAATCGGGCCGGAGTAGCTACTCCGTTTGACCAGGACGGCGACCTCATACCGGCGACATTGCTGGGTCTTGACGGATTGTCGTTCCCCGATCAACGTGGCTTGAGTTCGATGATTGGCGAAATCGGCGGTTCGGCAGAGTGGGCGGTGGGAGTGCTTCCCCTGGTGTGGCGCGGCGGGCAGGCGATTGGCATGCTCACTTCGCAATCTTCATTGACCCGCGCGGACCTTTCTCCCGAGGCTATGTGGAAAGAACGATTTCATTTTACTGAAGATGAGTTCATGCAGATCCAGGACGCCCGATTCGAACAAAAACCGTATTTCACTATCAGCGACATCATTGACAATCCCCATGCCGGCGGCATCAGCGCATTTGGGGCCATTACCGACAACTACTTCATGCCCATTATGAAGGGCGTAAGCGCCGACCGAGAAAAGAGGACGATGCGAGTCGATGTACTCACAGTCAACTCGCTCGGCATGGTGCAATGCTGGATGATGGAGTTTCGCTGCAAGGAGAGCATTGACCACACCATAGGACTGATGATATCGCCCAAAGAGCAGTTGGAACCTCTTAAGGGGAAAGAGCTCGAACAAGGCATTGGCCGACTGCTGGCCGATGAGCGCGCTCGCGAACGGTACCGGATGTTCTTCTGCAACGAGTACTACCCCGCCCTGATCCCGGTGCGCGACCGAATGGTTCTCCTGCATCGGGCAATTGACGGCCTCATCGATCGCGGCGCCCTGACCGATCACGATAGCGAGATTGTGCGGATCACTCGCCGCCTTGCAGCAGACTGGTTCATTAACTCGGACTGATCGCGTCGACCCCGCGGGGAATCAAGCACAGAATATCCGTACCTTTTCATCATCGCTGTCTATATCGATAGATGACTCGCACAGGGCACCGACCAGCACTTCGATCTTGTCGCTGTCAAGATCATTCAAGTTGAGGTCTATTCCCTTGTCCTTGAGATGGCTCGCGAACTTTTGTTTGGCCGAATCCGGCACTATTGAATGCAGCTTCATCCCCGCCTTGAGCAGCATGATCGGGATCTTGATATCAACGTTTTCGTGTCCCGAACGACTTCCCGGCTCCGCCTCTACTTTCACATGCAGGAACTTGCATTTCTTGCGGTTACCTGACGGCTCGGATTGCTCTGTCGCATTGTTGGCCGCGCCGCTGTTCAACGCCTCAAGCAGTCGCTCGGCCTCGTCAGCATTGATTTTGCCGGATGCAAGCAGGTCCAGAATCTGTCGTTTGTCGCTACTCATCTGTTCTCTCCTCTTTCTAGTAGTGTAACTGCTTCGTTAACGTCGATTTCGCCACAACTGAGTCTGTCAAGTACGCTAGCTGAGTCCGGTACCGCCTCGACAGATACAAAATCAAGTTGAGCGCCTATTCGATTGAGCCGATTCTTGATCGTTGGATAACTCACGCCGAAAATAGATTCCATCTGTTTGATCGATCCGTGTGCCTTAACAAAAGCCGCAATAAACACCTGATCTTCTGCCGACAGACGGGCCAGCGGCGGAAGGTCAAAGTTCCCCTCGATACTGATCCCCTGATCCGGGAGCAGCACCTTTCCTACCACCATCGTGGTAGTTCCGGCCATTCTTGTGAGTTGTTGCCAATCCATATCTCTATAGCCTCTCATGTTGTTATACATGACTATTATATGCCATGATCTTAATAAAATCAATAATAAGCTTAATATATTTAAGTAATCCGATGCCCCCCCTCCGGGTGGGTTTCTTTCTTGCTAAAATCACCCTGATTACCTATATTGCAAGCATAATGCCGTACTTGCCAAGGCGGATTTCGAAAAATGCAAAGCCTAGTTTGAGGAGGCCTTATGAAACGCATTGTTTTCATAATTGTCATGTTCAGTGTTGTGCTGTTGTCCAGTACTATTGCAGCTTCCACACCACAATCTGTTGAAGTCACTCGCAACATCGCATCAAAACCTTTGGCCTTTACTGCCAATCAAGGTCAGTGGGATCAGCAGGTTATGTTTCAAACTAGTGCCGGCGGAGCCACCATGTGGTTTACT
Source organism: Candidatus Zixiibacteriota bacterium (assembly GCA_046754125.1). GTDB lineage: Bacteria > Zixibacteria > MSB-5A5 > GN15 > FEB-12 > JBHHVC01. Next base: position 632 of record JBHHVC010000257.1, on the reverse strand, counting down.
TCCAACAGCGCAACCTACCAATTCACCCGAAGAGTTGGCACGAATAACAATGTCCCATTCTCTATTGTAGACAAACGGTATGGTATAGGTGCTGGTGGGCGGCAGACCTCCCGGTCTGCCCCGGATGATGTTCTTGGGCGACACCACCAACCCGACAGTATCGAGAGCATTGCCATCAAAGCCTCTTTCATCGGCGCCAATCCCAATCCTCAGATAGTTGGTCTTGAGGAGTTAGAGTACAAATGCAACTACTTCATCGGGAACGATCCAAACAAATGGCACACCGATGTTCCCAATTACAGCGCAGTTGTCTATGAGCAAGTTTACGACGGTATCGACCTGAAATACTACGGCAATGGGAAACAGATGGAGTATGATTTCATCGTCTCCCCCGGTGCTGACTTTTCGCAGATAGAGATACAATATGAGGGGGCAGAATCTGTCTCGATCAATGCAAATGGCGAGTTGATCGTTGCAACCAAATGGGGCGATGTCGTTGAACAACGCCCTGTCATTTATCAGATAGACAACAACTCCCGCATTGCCGTTACCGGTGAATACAGACTGAAAGGAAACAACTCTTTTGGGTTTGATTTGGGCAGCAGCTACAATCCTGCTCTTCCTCTGGTAAT
>JBHHVC010000256.1:0-3643 GCA_046754125.1 Candidatus Zixiibacteriota bacterium | reverse complement strand
GGGGGACTGGGGAACGATCGGAGGGGGCCTAGTGAATGCTACATCTGGCTTGTACTCTACTGTAAGCGGGGGGAGACTCAACGCATCCAGTTTCCATTTTGCTACTGTTGGCGGCGGCAACTCCAATACTGCTTCCAGTGCTGGCGCTACAATCTCGGGCGGTGCTGAAAACATCGCGAGCGGCTTTTATTCGACCGTTGGTGGTGGTCAGGGAGATAGTGCCTCAGGACACTTTGCAGTGGTCAGCGGCGGGTCAGGCAATGTTGCCACCGATTCGGGTACGACCGTCGGCGGGGGGTGGCACAACCGTGCGGCGGGTCGATTCTCAACTGTCCCGGGGGGAGAAGATAATAGCGCTACCGGCAACTACTCGTTCGCCGCAGGGTTCGGGGCGAAGGCAATCCATGACGGTACATTCGTATGGGCGGATAGCCACGACGCTGTCCCTTTTTCTTCTTCAGGCTCAAATCAGTTTCTGATCAGTGCCGCAGGAGGAGTCGGAATCAATACCAATACTCCAAATGGTATGCTCACAATAAAGGCGAGCGGCACTCAGGCTGGTATTCACTTTAACGGTGGAGCTCAGGATGTTACCTGGATGCAGGGACAGAGACTGCAATTCGGCACATGGAATGGAATCACGTTCACGGAAATGATGCAAATCGATGCTGTTGGCTATGTAGGGATAGGTACTCCCACTCCTTCGGAGAAACTGCACGTTGTCGGTAATATATGCTACACCGGCTCAATCAGCGCCTGTTCTGACAGGCGATACAAGCAGGATATCCGAACAATCGAAGGCGCACTGGACAAAGTCAGTCGTATCCGGGGCGTCAGATTCAGTTGGAAGCGACAGCAGTTCAATAAGATGAGTTTCCCCGATGGATCGGATGTCGGCGTGATTGCGCAGGAAGTAGAACAAGTCCTCCCAGAAATCGTCAGTACCAACGAGGATGGCTACAAGTCAGTCGACTACACTAAACTCACACCACTACTTATCGAGGCCATGAAAGAGCAACAACAGACAATCGCAGACTTGCAGCAACGGTTAAGCAAACTCGAATCACATGTGACCGACAAGAAGGGACTGCAATCGTATGCAAAGACGCGATAGGGTCTATTACAGTGGGAGGCAGACCTCCCGGGGCTGTCCCTCGACAACGCCAATCATGATTCTCTACGTGCTGTCTACTTAATAAGCACCATCTTCTTGGTCACCGAGTTATCACCGACCGTGAGTCGATAGAAGTAGACTCCGGTTGCGACTTTAACGCCGTTACCGTTTGTACCGTCCCAGCGTACCCGATAGGATCCTGCCGGTTTGATTTCGTCTACCAGTGTGCGGACTTTTTGACCGGTTGTATTGAAGAGGTCGATTGTCACACGAGACCTCACAGGCATGTCGAAGTCGATCACCGTTGAGGGGTTGAACGGGTTAGGATAGTTCTGTGACAGGTCGAACCGAAGCGGCAGTACGCCCCTGTCCTCGACCACCGCTGTAGAAACGCCACCATACGGAGTCTTGAGCAGCATCGCCGAATACACGTCGGCTAGGTAGACAATATCGTCCCGAACGAAAACCCTGCCCCGGTAGCCGGGAGTTTCGTAGCTATCGGCCAGGACCGGCGCGGCCGGGTCCTTGACGTTGAAAATAGAAAGCTTGGAAGAGGCGCCATTAACATAGAGCATGCTATCCTGTATTTCCAGGTCACCCCAGGCATCAGAAATGCTGGACACAGTGTCAGGATGTTCCGGATCGCTTATGTCAAAGAAATAAATAGCCGAAGGGTTGAAATCACTAAATGACACGTACGCCAGATCATCTTGTATTGCAATACTCTCTGCATACTCTTCTGTCAGGAATGATCCCAGTTCGACAGGGTTGAGAGGATCGCTTACGTCAACAATGAAGAACCCGTCTTCATTTGCAAGATACATCATGTTGTCCCGGACGTAGAGGTCGGTTGTAGTACTTCCAATATTATGCTTGATAAGTATGTGTGGATTAGCAGGGTCGGCTATGTCTACAATCCAGACTGGTCCATTGACGGCCAGATAGGCCAAAGTATCTACAATCTGCATCGCATAGGGTGAAGCCGAAGTGTTTATTACGCCAAGCGAGTCAGGAGCAGCAGGATCACTAACATTCAGTATGAACGTTTCGTGGCCTGAAACCAGGGCCAGATCGCCTTTTATGTAAACGTCTTTCATAAAGGCACTATTGCCCCATTGGTTGATCAGGGGAGCCATCCCTACCTGAATTGGATCTTTTGGATCATCCACATCGTAAACGTGGAGCCCGTTTCTTTCCGTTGCTACGTACAAAAACCCATTTTTCTCATAGACACCGTTGACCTGATAGGTTATGTCGAATGAATTGAATAGCCTCGGATTTGCGGGGTCGATCACGTAGATGGCGGCTATTCCGCCATATCTATCGGGGACTCCATAGACAAAGCTAAGGTGAAGAAAGATCCCGCTCAAAGATCCGATACCGGAGAGTTCGCCCGTTTTGGAAAGTTGCGCAGGGTTGCTTACATCCACGATGGACAGTGAGTTGCTATTGGCATAAGCCAGATTACCGTCTACGATAAGATCACCAAAGGAACCGGGGAAGCCTGAACCAATGCCAACAGAGTCCATCCAGACGGGCACAGCCGGATCCGCAACATTCCATGTCTCCAAATATCCCTCTCTATTGGGATAATCCCTGTACCAGACTACGAATGCCACCGTGTCACGCACAACCACGCGCTTGGCGCTCACAAAGGAACTGGTACCGGGTATTATCCCCACTTCACTTTCGCTATCTATATCTACAATAGAAAGATTATGGCTCTGGCCGTAAATATATGCCAGACTATCCAGGCCAAAGACTGATTCAACATAATTGTCCAGGTATTCAAATATCAGGGTGGGGCGTGCAGAGTTAGTGATTTGATAAACAAGAAGACCGGAATTGCTGTGGGAATCATAGTCGGCAAGATAGATCTGGTTTCTCCCAGCATGGTAGAACACGTCGCGGGCATCACCGGGAGTAGGGACGTACAGAACAAGGTCCGGAAATCTCGGAGAAATGACATCAATAACGGCCATGCCGGATTCACCGGCAGCGAGATAGATATACCTTCCGGATTTACACATCGCCTTTCCGCCTGGAACATACAGCGATGCCACTTTGATAGGAACGGCCAGGTTAGACACGTCATAAATTTCCAGTCCATTGGCCAGAAGGCAGTATGCATAGTTTGCCTCATCGACCAGGACGTCTTCCGAACCGCTCCAAAGCATGCTGCTCTGGTATTCAATACTCGGACGAGCGGATATCGAGACAGTCAACAGCAGAATGCTCGCTATGACCGTAGGGATAATTAGCAGTTTCTTCACAGTTCGGCCTCCATAGGTGTGTACAGGTTTCCAAACGTTGGTCGGCCAAGTCTGCCTCTTACACATCCGTTTGCAATCAGTGCCGCGACTTATATTTGTCTTCATGGTTTTGCCAAGATAGAAAATGGCGGCACAAGCGAATCTGGCCAATCTCCTTAATGGAAGGATACCGAATTACTCCGAATTGTCAAGGGAAATGGTCACCTGTGACCACCATAAGCGAACGATTCAATCACAAGCGGGACTTTAAGGTGTT
>JBHHVC010000255.1:0-3676 GCA_046754125.1 Candidatus Zixiibacteriota bacterium | reverse complement strand
CCACCGGCGTCAAAGACCTCGCAGGCAACCCACTCGACCGAGCGTACAATATTGATCTTTTTGTTGGTGAAGCCCTCTACCCGGGCGATGCCAACAACGACGGTAAAGTCGACGAGACCGATCTATTGCCGATCGGTCTGTATTTTGGCGAGCAAGGTCCTAACCGGGATAGTGCCATCGGGCTGGCCTGGCAACTCGCACCGGTCCACATAACGCTTGGCGGCAATTCGTGGTCGCCTGCAGATGCCGCCTGGGCTGATGCCGACGGCTCCGGGACTGTTGATGCCGACGATATCTGCGGTCTGGCTCTCAACTGGGGGAAGAACCACACGCCGCTGTCTCCGGGGATTCGCGACTCCGAAGTCGGCCAGGCATTGGCTGGTCTCGATGACAGCGTGCTGAGACAGATGCGTCAAGCGCTTGCCGCCTGTCCCAATGGCCAGGGTTCACGCGGGTTGATGGACATGCTCGATGAACTGGTCAGCGGCGGGTCGAGTGATCCTGATGCGGTGTTGCCAGAGCGGGTCGAACTGTATCAGAACTATCCAAACCCATTCAATCCGGAAACAGTAATTCAATTTGCATTGCCTCAGGCACAGAGGGTGAATCTGACCATATTCAACATAATGGGCCAACAAGTTAAGGTATTGCTAAACAAAACGGCGCCTGCCGGTTTCAATGAAGTGACCTGGGATGGTAGTGATAGGTCCGGCAACGACGTGGCCAGTGGCATATACTTCTATCGGCTTACCACTGGGAATTCGACTATCACTCGACGGATGACGCTTACAAAATAGCGCTACTTCAAGAACTGACCGACCGCATGAAAGCTCCCGGTTTCGGGGGCGCTCTTTGTACTCTTTGGGATAGACAGTCTTGCCGTTTGCCACAGCATTGGCCACGTTTCTTGGGGGGCAGCCAAGAAGCCGCTTGCATTCGGGTGGTTGGGGGCATAAGTTAGTGCCGGTCAATAGATGCCGAAGTGGTGAAATTGGTAGACGCGCTGCGTTCAGGGCGCAGTTCTCCTTGCGAGAGTGGGGGTTCGAGTCCCCCCTTCGGCATACTTGTTCGATGGAGCTTTCAAGCAAAACGTCACTTAAATTCCACTTGAACTCGACCGACTTTGACTTATATTTGCTGCTGACTGAACTGGAAACATGAACTGGAGGAAGCAGTCATGGCAATGACAATCACCGACGAGTGCACCGCCTGCGGGCTTTGTCTGCCGGAATGTCCAACGTCATCAATAGAAGAAGGCGATATCTATACCGTTACCGCCGACACCTGCAACGAGTGCGAAGACCAGGATGACGGCCCGCAGTGCGTGGCGGTCTGTCCGGTTGATTGTATAGAAAAGGCGTCGTAGATTATCAAATCATCTCAGGTTTGAAGCCGCCGCATGGCGGCTTTTTTTTCAGAAATGAACAGGGCTGAGATAGGGGCATGCGGGTCCCGGAATGTTCCGGGGACAAAAAAATCACAAATAGAAAAGAGGGCGCATCTCTGGTTGGGTAGAGGGGGCTAGGAAACTACCCAGGGACAGCAGAGAGACACCCTCGCACAATAAGCTTGTGGAATACTCATTCAGGGTATGCGAAAGGACAAACAGTTGTCAAGGCAAAAGTGGAGAAAATGAACAGAATATGCCTTTAATACCGGACGATTTTGATAGGGATTGTGAACAAAATTGGCCTCTTTACGTTCTCTGCGTCAACAGCCACAGTCAAACTTGAGTGATAGGTCCCCTTGCTCAGGTTAGCATTCGGCGTAACGCTCAGTTCCAGAAACTCTCCTTTGTCGGCCTCGTCAACTGTCAGCCTCACCGAGTAGGTGGTGTCGTACTGTTCTACAATTGACAGATGCGCTCCATCGAGCCGTGGATTAGGAAAGCGAACAGTTTTTGATTTGTGGCTCGGCAAGAAAAACAGCGACAACGGTCGCGGTCGCATCCCAGTCACCCACTGTCCAACTACGGCCTGGTAAAACAGGTCAAATTGAGGATGATTCGGACTGTCGGTGAAAACGGTGAATGATCGATTTGTGGGACCGTAATAGTCCGCAGTATTGAAGCGAAGTCGAAGCGTGACAGAATCACCTGGAGCAACCACGGAATCAGCAACACGTACTATTGTGCAGTCACACTTTAGTTGAAGGCTGTCTATTCGTACCGGTCGATCCCCGTTGTTAGAAACTACGTAAGAGTGAAAAATAAGATAGTCGATTTCCACCTGTCCAAAGTCGTGAACTTGCTGTTCATATGTCGGTGTCAATTGGGCCGACGCGGCCGATGTCATTGCCACGATCAGCATGGTTACCAACAAATATCTCATTTGCCTGATTCCATTGAGTTTAAGAATCCTTGTTCAACCATCCACTCGTCGTTATAGCACTTGCTGAGATACCTGATTCCTGAATCGGCAAAAATCCCGACAATCAGGGCATCTGATTCCGCTGATCGGGCAACCTTCTCAATCGCTACAGCGACCGCTCCGGACGACCCGCCAGCTGAGATTCCATCGCAACTAGTGACTTCGCGAGCTCTGCGGAAACTGTCGCTGTCGGAGACAGTGATGACACTGTCAATCAAGTCGGGATGTAGTGCCCCGGTCACAACGTCAGAACCTATACCCTCGACCTTATAGATACTCCCTTCCGTTACTTTTCGACTGTGGATATACTCAGCGAAGATCGATCCTTCAGGGTCGACCGCGACAGTAGTAACGTCGGGGTTTTGTTCCTTGAGATATCTTGCCACACCCGACATTGTCCCGCCGGTTCCGATACCTGCCACAAAATGAGTCACGCGGCCGCCTGTGTCGTTCCAAATCTCAGGACCGGTTGTCAGATAGTGGGCTTCGACGTTCTCCTGGCTGTCATATTGATTGAGATCAAACCACCCGTTTTCTATTGCCAGTTGACGTGCCATCATGAAGCACCCTTCGGGGTCATCGTGGCTCGCTTCGGTGGGGGTCACTATGACTCTTGCGCCATATGACTTTATCAGATCGACCTTTTCCTTGCTGGTCTTTTCAGGAGTTGTCAGCACCGCCTTAAGACCGAACAGCGTCGCAACAAAGGCCAGCGACGAGCCGGTATTTCCTGACGTGTTGTCAACAACCGTGTCGCCTCTTTTCAATCGACCCTCCTCCACGGCCTTACGAATAATATGGAGGGCCATGCGGTCCTTGACCGACCCGGTTGGGTTTTGGTATTCCAGCTTGGCATACGCTTTCGGGCCGTCAGGATCCATCCCGGTCGTCAGTCGAACCATGGGAGTGTTGCCAACAATATCAAGTATGCTACTATACAAATCCATATAACTCCAGCGAAGAAAAAGTGGCTGCATGTTATACAACCCGGCCCCAGACCGCAACCTTTTATTTGCGGGCTTTTAAGTTGACTTGACGGTAGCTAGCGGCCTATGCTGCAGCCGCGAATTGAACGAGGCGCCCTTGCATTGTGAGTCTGGGGCGTTAGGAAGTGTCGTGGAGGATAGATGAGACTGACAGCAATAGTATTGGTTCTGTTTGCCTGCGGGTTGCTCGCGATCGGTTGTTCGAAGAAAAAGGAGGAAGCCTCCAAACTCGAGCAAGAATTGCGGGAATTGGATCAGCCACAAGAAGATACGACCGGTGACACGGCGGGAATTGCCGACAGCTTAGCTTTGGCTGCTCCC
>JBHHVC010000254.1:0-3681 GCA_046754125.1 Candidatus Zixiibacteriota bacterium | reverse complement strand
GCTTCCTGGTGGTCGCCTTCTTCTTGGGAGTCGCCTTCTTCCGTTTGGTTACTGCCATGGGTTGCTCCTTTTGCAGTTGGTTGTTGAAAGGTTGTTGCGCATTGTGAACATCTTTTTTGTTACGACAACTTTGATCTGCTGCCGAAAAATATCTCTTTCCCTCTATAGGGAAGTGTTTTTTCAATTTTTTGGCAAGGGAAAAAGCATGTTTTGTGTAAAAAACTTTAGAGCAATCAAAGCTCATTTCCCCTCTGTAAAACGGCATTTTGTGTGCGCTAGACTATACGGCCTTAAGTTCGATAATTGGCGCTTCAGTCGGACAACCCAAACGAAACGGAAACCAGTGACCGACTCCACTGGAAGTATACAGTCGACTCTTTCCCATTCTGTACTCCCCCCACAGATAACGTTCCGGCCAGATACCTTCAAAGAGCGACCGTCCACCAAGTCCCACTTGTCCCCCGTGGGTGTGTCCGGCCAGAGTCAGTTCGATCCCCACTTGGGCAGCATAGTCGAGGGCATCGGGGCGATGGCTCATCAGCAGACGAAAGTCGCCGGTTCCCATGTGATTCATGGTTTGATCAATTGCCCGGCGGTAAAAAGTCATATCTTTTCCTCCCATTACTCTTGGATCATCGATTCCCAGTAGCAGGAGAGTTGACTTGCCGACTGGCATCTCGATGCTGCCATTTACCAGAAGCCCGACGGCCGAGCGGTCGAAGTGGCGTCGTACATCTATAATGCCACGAAAATACTCGTGGTTTCCCAGGGAGGCAAAGACTCCAAGAGGGGCACCCAATTGAGAAATCAGGTCCAGCGCATAGGGCAGCAACTGTAAGTCATCGGCAACGTCTCCGGTGATGAGCACGAGATCGGGTTGGTGCTGTTCGGCCTGCACAAGCACTTGTTCGAGGTCACTCAGGGTCACGTAGTGGTGCAGATGAAGGTCAGAAAGGTGGAATAGCTTAAGACCCTCAAGTTCATCGGGCAGGTTGGGAAAGAGCATCAAGCGACGATAGACTCGTACATCGCCCATTGCCCGCGCAATACCGGTAGCTCCTGTGGACAGGGCAAGAGCAGGTACACTCGCTGCTGCCAGTTTCAACAGGTCGCGCCTGCCGCTGTCAACCGTCGGTGTCAAAGAGTGGCGTTTCAGCAGGCGATCACGAAGACGGCCGACAAGGTGTAGAAGTCCCGAGATCGGCAGCGAGAGCATAAGGCAGACTTCGAGAAAGAGGGCCAACTGTGCAGTGACAGCAGCACTGTTGGCCAGCAGTTTGATAGAATGGAATTCTCCCATTCCCCATCCGACAACACCTGCTGTACCAATCAACGGCAAGGTCCACGCCGACCGTCGGACCCACCGGATCTTCCACCAGTCACGATTGAGCAGGCGGAGCATGACGATTTGCAACAATCCGACGAAGATGACAAGCGCACTGGCAAACAGTATGGGAAAGAAGATTCGCATTGGCTCCAGACTCTGACCTTTCAGGTTTGACCGGCAGTTATCGCGATATTATACGTGGCCAAATCCGGCAGGCCACACTGTTTCTTGGGAGAATCTCGTAATAGAAGGCAGATCACCGAAAAGTCCTGGCACTTGTGCCCGGCTATTTTCGCCAGACTGCCGGGCGCAAAACAATTAAGACCGTGAATATCTCAAGGCGGCCGAGGAGCATGGAGAATATAAGAATCCATTTCCCCGGCAACGGTATCCAGCCGTAGTTTTCAACAGCTCCTACTCCGGCAAGACCCGGGCCGATGTTGCCGAGAGTAGCTATGGAGCAACTGATTGCCGTTAGCATGTCGGGGACAAACAGCATCATGGCAGCCGAAATGATAACAAACAGTCCGATAAAGAGAATGGAAAACGATACAATGTTGATAATTCGCTGATCGTCCAGAGCGCGCCCACCGACTTTCACCGGAGCCACCAATCGGGGTTGACTGAGTTTTCGCAATTCTCGCAGCCCGACTTTGGCAACGACCATTATCCGTATCATTTTGATTCCGCCACCGGTAGAACCGGCGCATCCTCCACAAAACATCAGCAGCACTAGCAGGATTCTAAGAAAGTCCGGCCAAAGATCGAAATCGGCGGTTGCAAATCCAGTGGTAGTCACTATCGCAAGCGTTTGAAACGAGGCAACCCTGAAACAATTGTAGAGCCCGTCCAGGCGGGTTTGTTCATCCTGATAGTGCTCCGCAAATTCCACTGTCGACGGCTGATCGTATCGGTATGATTCTGAGGCGGCATCGGCCGGAGCAGGTCCCTGAAAGTAAAGCACAGCGGAGATAGTTACAATTGACAAAATGATGATACCGTTGTAGAAACGAAACTCGCTGTTTTGGGTCATGAGCTTGGTTCGGCCGCGCAGAGCGTGGAAATGCAGCACAAAGTTGACACCGGCCAGGTACATGAAGATAATCACTACCCATTCGATAAAGTCGGACTGATATGCTGCGATGGATGCGTTGCGAGTCGAGAATCCTCCGGTGGCCATAGTAGCGAATGTGTGACAGACTGCGTCAAAAATTGTCATCCCGCCTGCATACAACAATACAGTTTCGACAGCCGTGAACAACAGATATACCCCCCAGAGTATTTGTGCTGTCTGAGCCAGACGTGGTTGCAAGCGATCCTTGGTCGGACCGGGAACCTCTCCGCGAAACATCTGGTAGCCCGAAACTCCCATAGCCGGGAAAATAACGATGGCCAGAGTGATGATGCCCATTCCTCCCAGCCAGTGAGTGAGCGAGCGCAACAATAGCAATGAGCGGGGAAGGGATTCGACATCGGAAAAGATGGTCGCCCCGGTGGTTGAGAAACCAGACATGATTTCGAAGTAGGCATCTGTAATAGTGGCCTCAAGGCCGGGTGCACCGGTCTGAGCCATCATCCAAATCCACAATGGAATAGCGCCTACGAAGGACAACGACAGCCAGCCAAGCGCCACGATGGCATAGCCCTCCTTCACGCCCTGCAAGTACTTGCCATCGCGTGAATAGACTACAACGACCGTTCCGACCACAATAGCCAAAAGAATAGCTACACCGAAGCCAAGTACATCTGGGGCAGCGATCATCTCCGAAAACTCCAGATGTCGGACATCGTACATCGCAACTGCCATCGGCGCCAGCAACACAACGCCAAGCACTTGCATCAGCTTTCCGATTGCCCATGAAACACCAGTTTTGTGCATTTGTTTGTCTTTAGAAAATGGAACGGCCCGGCGCGAACAGCCTTGTGACCGCCTTCAGGTTCTTGTCGTGAGTGATGACAATCACATGATCACCCGGTTCGATCTTAGTTTCACCATCCGGGAGTATCATACTGTTGTCGCGAACAATTACGCCGATGATCGAACCTGTCTTGAGTTTGCGAGCTATCTTTTTCACCCGAGCTCCCGCAACCCAGCTTTGCTCGTCGACGGTCAATCTCACTGCCTCGATATCAACATCGGATAGCTGCACTACAGCGCCGATATGCCCTCGAGCGATAATCTCCAGAATCCCGTGTGCGGTGGTCAGCCGGGGATTTATGACATGATCTATGCCAATCGAGTGAAACAACTTATTGTGCCGCGACTCAGTGGTGACAGCCACGACCTCATGTGCTCCCTCACTCTTGGCCAATAGGGCCGAGAGCATATTATAGTCGGCTCCGCCGGAAGTGGA
>JBHHVC010000253.1:0-3724 GCA_046754125.1 Candidatus Zixiibacteriota bacterium | reverse complement strand
CGCGCTCGAATTCAATCCCGGTATTCACTTAACGATATGAACTACACGGTGATCGTTCCCGATACCGTCGATGAGCTTGGTCGGCCAGTTCGCGACTACAAGAAGATACAGGGAGCTTTGATATCTATCGACAACAGTAACGGCGATATTCTGGCAATGGTTGGTGGGCGCTCGTTCGAAGAAACCAAGTGGAATCGTGCAGTCCAGTCCACATTGCAGCCCGGCTCCTGTTTCAAACCATTTGTGTATACTGCCTGCATCGACAACGGCTTCCGCACTACCACGATTATTGACGACAATCCGATAGTCCTGGACATTCCCGGCGCCAAGCGCTGGCGTCCACACAACTTCGATAATAAGTTTATGGGACCACTGACCATGCGCGACGGCCTAAGACTGTCTCGAAACCTCATTTCTATTCGCTTGATGCTTAAGATTAAGCCGGAGCAGGCGATTTTCTATGCTCGACGTATGGGCATAACAACACCTCTCGACCCGGTTCCGTCGCTGGCTCTGGGGACGGGCAATGTTCGAATGACCGAAATCGTGTCAGCGTTTTCGGTCTTCCCCAATAAGGGAATCCATATACCATATCGGATGTTGCACAAAATTGTCGACAGGTACGGCAGGGTCCTTGAAGACAATACGGCCGTCAGCAAGGAGGAGGTCCTTTCAGCCCAGACCGCATTTATCATGGTGGACATGATGCGCTCGGTGGTCGATGCCGGCACAGGTCGCCGCGCACGCTGGACCGGGTTTAGCCGACCAGCCGGCGGCAAAACGGGAACTTCTGACAATTTCTGCGACAACTGGTTCATTGGATACACGCCGCAAATTACCACCGGAGTCTGGGTGGGATTCGATGACAAAACATCGCTCGGCCGCAACCAGGTTGGGGGCAAAAACGGCGCTCCCATTTGGGCCGATTACATGATCGCTGCGCACGATTCGCTGCCCGCCCTGGGATTCGAGGAACCGGAGGGAATCGCACATTTGGACGTCTGCGTAGAGTCGGGCGAGATAGCCACAGACCGGTGTATCAATGTTCGCAATGAGGTCTTTACAGAGGAGAATCAACCCACTTCGACCTGCCGTATACACCCGTCCGAAGGGCTCTACATTTCCCGCTCGCAGCAGAACGACACCAACCCGGACGACACCTCAACGACCCGGACGCGTTTTTAGCGATCCGATATCCAATAGCGATTATTTTCGGCCGATTATATCCATAGTTTTTTTCTCTGCAACACGCTGTACAAAACCGTATATTGGGCATGATTGAATGAAGCGATGATAGAGGCAAATGATCTTGACAGACAGAACTAATCAGCTCAAGAACGCCCTCGCTCAGCGGATCCTGGTGTTGGACGGCGCGATGGGGACTATGCTGCAATCGCACGATCTGCAGGAGGCTGATTTTCGGGGAGAGCAATTTGCCGAACATAGTTGTGACCTCAAAGGAAACAACGATATTCTTTCCCTGACCCGGCCGGACATTGTCAGCACAATACATCAAGCCTACCTTGAAGCCGGTGCCGATATCATAAGCACCAACAGCTTTTGCGCCACATCTGTTTCGCAGGCGGATTATCAAACTGAGAAGATCGCCTACGAAATGAATGTCGCGGCAGCCCGAATTGCTCGCAATGCAGTCGACCAGTTCGCCAAAAAACAGCCCGGCAAAGAACGCTTTGTCGTCGGTGTGCTGGGACCGACAAATCGATCATGTTCGATCTCCCACGATGTCAATGACCCTGCCGCAAGGAATGCCGCATTCGATCAAATGCGAGGGACCTACAGCGAACAAGCTAAAGGATTGCTTGATGGCGGTGTAGATATATTGATGGTAGAGACTATCTTCGACACTCTTAACGCCAAGGCAGCGTTGTTCGCAATTTCTGAGTTGCTGCGTGAGTGGGAGCAGGACGTACCGGTGTGGATATCCGGGACGATTACAGATGCGAGCGGGCGCACTCTGTCGGGACAGACAGTCGAGGCGTTCTGGAACTCGATCAATCATTTCAGGCCGTTTTGCGTGGGGTTCAACTGTGCGCTGGGGGGCCGCATGCTCCGCCCACATGTCGACGAACTCTCGCGTATTGCCGACACTCTAATCTCTGCCCACCCTAACGCCGGTCTGCCCAACGACTTGGGTGAGTACGATGAAACACCGGAAGAAATGGCTGCTATTCTTACTGACTTCGCCGAGAGCGGATTGGTCAATGTCGTCGGCGGATGCTGCGGAACTGGTCCCGCCCACATACAGGCTATTGCCAAAGCAGTGGAAGGTATTGCACCACGAAGAGTACCAACCATAGATAGATTCTGTCGCCTGAGTGGACTTGAACCTGTGACCATCCGGCCCGAGTCGTTGTTTGTGAATGTCGGCGAGCGAACCAATGTTGCCGGCTCGGCTAGATTTGCCCGGCTGATCAGAGAAGACAAATATGAAGAAGCCCTCAAAGTGGCGCAGCAGCAGATTCGCAACGGTGCCCAAATAATCGATGTCAATATGGATGCGGCCATGCTGGACGGCCAGACAGCGATGACTACATTCCTTAACTTGATAGCCTCCGAACCGGAAGTCAGCCGAGTACCTATTATGGTCGACTCATCGGACTGGGAAATCATAGAAGCAGGACTGAAGTGCTTGCAGGGAAAGGGTATTGTCAATTCGATCAGCCTCAAGGACGGGCAGGAGGAGTTCGTGCGACGGGCACGGCTTGTGCGCCAATATGGCGCTGCGGCGATAGTCATGGCCTTTGACGAGCAGGGACAAGCGGACACATGTGAACGAAAGGTCGCCATTTGTCGACGTGCCTATGGCGTCCTCACTCAGGAATTGGATTTTCCACCCGAAGATATTATTTTTGATCTGAATATCTTCGCTGTAGCCACCGGCATCGATGAACACCGAAACTATGCTGTCGAGTTTATCGAGGCCTGCCGAATCATCAAGCAGGAGTTTCCGCGTTGTCTGGTCAGCGGCGGCGTGAGCAACCTATCTTTCTCGTTTCGAGGAAACGACTTTATTCGAGAGGCGATTCACTCTGTCTTTCTCTATCATGCTGTCATGGCCGGTATGGATATGGGCATAGTCAATGCTGGACAACTGGCCGTGTATAGCCAGATTCCTCCACGCTTGAAAGAGATCGCCGAGGATGTTGTTCTCAATCGAAAAGACGCGACCGCTGAACTGATCGACTTGGCATCCGAATTCAAGGGTGTTGGGACATCAACCAAGGACGATTCGTTATGGCGTGAACAGCCCGTTAGCAAACGTTTGGAACATGCGCTGATCGAGGGAATCGACGACTACATTGCGGAAGATACAGAGGAAGCTCGATCTGATCTTGTGTCGCCACTGGCAGTGATTGAAGGGCCTTTGATGGACGGAATGAGCAGAGTGAGCGATCTCTTTGGCTCTGGGCAGATGTTTCTTCCTCAAGTTGTCAAGTCCGCCCGCGTCATGAAGAAGGCAGTCAAGACCCTCGAGCCTTACCTGCTTGCCGAGAAGGATAACGGTCAGCCAAGTTCAAAAGGAAAGCTCCTTCTGGCAACCGTCAAAGGGGACATACATGATATTGGCAAGAACATTGTCGGAGTGGTTCTCGATTGCAATAACTACGAGATAATCGACTTGGGTGTTTCGGTCTCTGCTGAGACTATACTGGAGACCGCACGTGCCAACGACGTTGATATCATCGGTTTGAGCGGCCTGATT